>DNPQ01000033.1:1656-3346 GCA_003501335.1 Bacillota bacterium | reverse complement strand
TTAAAAGGACTTTTTCAGCAGCCTCGCTTAGCCACTCTTTTTTTCTTTGTTACAGATAATACTACAAATACGTAATTATGAAATTAATAAATGATAAGGCATTTAAATATTGTCGACTTCAATAAGTCCATCTGGGTAAAAAACGAAGCTTAACATAAAAGTTAGGCTTCATTTTTTGAAGTGGACCTTTGAAAAACGAGTAGATTTGAAGTAAATTATTTTTGATTATGATCTGGGTTTTGGCAAAATGGCATGAAGAAACAAGCCTTCAAAGTGAGGAGGAGATCAGATTTTAGAATTCACTTTTCTTCAAGCGACTTTGTGGTAATTATGATACAACCCGCCCAGAATAGGCTCGGAAATCAAAGATGTTTTATTAATAAATGTTTTCGTTCGCTTTATCGAAGGAAGCGGCGTTTGTCGCCCAATCCCTTGATGGGTCCTGCTTGGATTGTAATAATCATGAATAAAACCGTGAAGCAGATATTCGAGATGCTTTTCATTCATAGGGATGACATGATCAAGCAGTTCCCAGCGAAGAATTCCGACAGTTCTTTCGCAGATCCCGTTCTGCCAGGGTGAATGGAATCCTGTTCTAACGGATTTGATTTTGGTGTTTGCCAGAAATAACTGTAGTTCCTGACTTACAAAAATCCGGTCATTATCATGGATCAGATATTCCGGTTGGTTTCCGAAAGGCGTAGCTTCCCGGAGTTGCTGGACCACCCAGGCCGAAGTAGGATGGGAAGTGATTGCAAAATGCTTAATCACTCTGCGATCATGGCTGACGATAACCAAAACATACAGAACTTTAAAGAAAACAGTGGGAACAGTGCAGAAGTCCATCGCCCAAATGCCTTGTCGATGATTAGTAAGAAATGTCTTCCAAGATTGCAACGACTTTTGACTGGGAGGCTTGATGGAAAGATATTTGGCAATGGTATTCGGGGCTGGCACATCGGTTATACCAAGATTCAGCAGTTGATCGTGAATCCGTTCGGGAGACCAGAGCGGATTTTCTTTGTGACTGCCTTTAATCAGGGCAATAGTGGCTTGTGATATTTTTGGTCTGCCGTGAGACTTCGACTTTTTAGCCCAATAAAAGCGGAATGCGGTACGATGCCAACCAAGGACGGTTTCCGGTTTGACGACCACAAGAGCTGACTTCCAGTCGGGCCAGAGTTTAGAGATAAAGACCCATAGTTGGCGGAAAGCCGGAGTTGGGCGGGGTTTAGGGAGTTTGTGATTAAGTAACTGTTGTTGATAAAGGGATAATTGACTGCAGAGAGATGATTTCGATATCTTTGGCAAGATCGGACAAAAAAATCTTTTATAAAACAGATAAAATCGATTTGATAGGAATCATCTTTTTATATAAACATTATTTTTTCCTTTACTTAACACGCTTTATTTGTACTACTTCAGTATCCAACCGCTTAACTTCACTATCCAAGTCTTCAATGGCCTGAATGATTTGTTGATGATCTTGACGGTTGTTAGCTTCGATGCGATCGATTCTTGTTTCTAATTTATCCATACGGTTATTTATTGTTCCGAATCCTGTATCGACTTTATCATTCAACTGTTGCAAGCCTTCTCCAAACGTACGAATTTGAGACATTAAATCTTCCAATAGGACAGCTACTTTATGATCGTCCATTATTTTATCGCCTCGTTTCAACAATAATTA
>DNPQ01000033.1:0-1344 GCA_003501335.1 Bacillota bacterium | reverse complement strand
GCAATTCACCTAGGATAACAACATAACATCATGTCCATGCGTTTTAACACTTTTTCGGCACCTTTCATCATTCGTAGGATGTTACAATGAAATTATTAAGGATTTTGCAACCCCCTGCCGGATTGAAAAGCGTTTTTTTGTTTGGCAATCTAACAATCAAGAACAGAGTGCAAAAAAGCAGCCTAATGATGCCACGGAGACATCGGCGCCAGGGGACCGCAGACACATAGAAAAGCTTAGGGAACTAGAATCCGGCCAATCCGGCAGATTGGGAAACGGTCGCCTTTAAAAAAAGGCGTTGAATCCTGAAATCCTGGTCGGCTTTTTTATTTTTATGCCAACATGGCCCACATGGCCAACATCCTTCTCATGGATGATATATTTCCCAGTTCATTGTCCTATTACCGGGGGGATTGGACGCAATTGCATGGTCCGTGGGCTTGTGGGAAACTTCTCCGGCGTTCAATCAGTAAACTCTGAAACGGCAGAAAGGTTTTCCGGAGGAAAATCAGTGAAGGAAGCAATGAAATCATTGCTTTTTGAAATGAAATCGGCAAAGGGTAAAATGAAAAAAATGTTATTCGGATCAAAATCGGCCAACACTGAAATGGAAGAAACGATTTCCTGAACCCGATCAGCGAACTTTGAAACGGCGGAAAGGTTCTCCGGAATAAAATCAGCGAACGGCGAAATGAAAAAAATGATTTTCGGAATCGAATCAGCGAACAGCGATATGAGAAAAATGTTTTCCGGAATGAAATCAGCAAAGGGAGAAATGAAAGAAAGGATTTCCGGATCGGAATCAGCGAACACTGAAATGACAAAAATGGTTGCTGGAATGAAACCGTAAACCGCCGGAACTACAGAAATGAGTCTCGAAGTGGGAAAAGTGGAAGTTAAAATGCCCACCAAAGGCAAAACCGGCTATGGTGGGATATGTTGGCATAGGGGGCGCTTTTTTAAATGAGTGAAAGAATGGAAGTAACCCGATTATGTGGGGTATGTTGGGTTAGTTGGGCAAAAAACAAAAAACAAATTTTAATTTGGAATGGATTGGAGCTGGGTTCTATAAATTGATATTCTCAGATGTAACCGAGGGTTTTTTATTAGTTGGATGTTACGATTTTAGAAAATTAAACGGGCGGTATTCAATCGTTTCCGTTGAAGAGTTTTGCTAAAAATTATATAATTAAGATAAATATTATTAATTGATGTTTTTTTTACCTTGTATGGCCGGGGAAATTTTATGGATTACCGGACAAACAAGGCCGGATCATAATCTTTGCAGCAAGTTTGAAGCAAATTTTTTAAGGGAGTGAACGGAATTTGAAAAAATTTTTGTTT
>DNPQ01000596.1 GCA_003501335.1 Bacillota bacterium | reverse complement strand
TTTAACGGCTGTCCCGGGGATAGGGCTAAAAAGCGCCCAACGCCTGATTTTAGAGTTAAAGGGAAAATTAGGCAAGAGCACCGGCATCGGGGAATCCAATATCAAATCTTCGCCAAGCGCCTTTAGTATAAGCGGTGATGCGGTTGATGCTTTGGTTTCGTTGGGTTACCCGCAACGGGAGGCCGTGAGTGCCGTAGAAGCCCTTTTGAGTGAGAATAAGGGCCTGACCAGTCCGGAACTGGTCAGGCTGGCCCTCAAAAATTTAGGCAGAAAGTAGAAAAATATGGAAGAAGAACGGATCATCGAACCGACCAAGAAGCCCGAAGATTATGAGGTTGAACTGAGTCTGCGGCCGCGGCGTTTTGCCGAATATATCGGTCAGAACAAGGTCAAAGAAAATCTGGAGATTTTCATTAAAGCGACCAAGGAGCGCCATGAAGCGCTGGACCATGTTTTACTTTACGGACCGCCTGGTTTAGGAAAAACTTCTCTGGCGCACATTATAGCCAATGAGTTGGATGTGCATATCCGGGTTACTTCCGGACCGGCAATTGAGCGGCCTGCAGACTTGGCGGCTATTTTAACCAATCTGGAACCCAACGACGTTTTGTTCATTGACGAGGTCCACCGGCTGAATCATAGTGTGGAAGAGATTCTTTATCCGGCGATGGAAGATTTTGCGTTGGATATTATCATTGGAAAAGGGCCCAGCGCCCGGTCGGTAAGGATCGATCTGCCGCATTTCACCCTTATCGGCGCCACCACTAAGGCGGGTTCCTTAACTTCGCCGCTGCGGGATCGTTTTGGAATCATCAACCGTCTGGAGTTTTACGACGCCCGGGCGTTGCATGAGATTGTTACCCGTTCGGCCAGCATACTGGGAATTGAGATTGAAACAAACGGGGCTGCCGAAATCGCCAAGCGTTCACGGGGTACTCCCCGGATTGCCAACCGGTTGTTAAAAAGGGTCCGTGACTTCGCCCAGGTGAAAGCCTCCGGGGTGATCACCAAACCAACGGCTGATCAGGCTTTGGGGATGCTGGAAGTGGATCAGCTCGGTCTGGATCAATTGGATCGGATGGTGCTCTCGACGATTATTGAAAAATTTGACGGTGGTCCGGTGGGACTCGATACCATTGCCGCTTCTATCAGTGAAGAATCCGAGACCATTGAGGATGTTTGTGAACCTTACCTTTTACAAATCGGATTTATCAACCGGACTCCCCGGGGCCGGATTGCCACCAGGCTTGCTTATGAACACTTACGGCTGAAGTTTCCTGTTAAACGTCGAGCCGAACAGGAAGGACTCTTTGAGGAGCCGGAGTAAGATTTGGAGTTTCATCGCATTCATGGGAAAGGAATTGACTTAAAATGGCACAATCGATGCTGTTGCATGCTTGTTGTGGGCCTTGTGCCTGTTATAGTACCAAACGGATTATGGAGGAAGGCATCAACCCGACCCTCTTTTTTTACAATCCCAATATTCACCCTTATCAGGAGTTTTTGCTGCGCCGGGAAGGATTGCGGCAATTGGCGGCCATTCGTAATTTACCCCTCATTGAAGCGCCGGGCTACCCCATGGAAGAATTTTTGGCCCATGTGGCGGCCGATCCTACCAAACGCTGTGAGTATTGTTACCGGAGCCGTTTAACCCAGACTGCACTGAAAGCCAAGGAATTAGGGCTTTCTTTATTCGGTACCACATTATTAATCAGTCCCTACCAAAACCATGAAAGGCTGGTAGAGATCGGCCAAGAATTAGCCCGGGAGCATGGCTTGGAATTTTATGATGGGGATTTGCGCCCCGGTTTTCGGGAAAGCCAGGCGATGGCTAAAGAATATGGCCTTTACCGTCAAAAATATTGCGGCTGCATTTATAGTGAAAAGGAAAGATATTATAAGGAAAAGTTAACGTCCATTTCTGAGAACAGGGCTTAATTTGTAAATCCAATGAGCGGATGGTGGTATTGATGAGCGAATTTTCCGGTATCGGCAAAGTACTAATGATTTTTGGGGTCATCCTGTTAATTGTGGGAGCCCTGATTTGGCTGGGAGGTAAGATCCCGGGCATCGGACGCCTGCCGGGGGATATTTTCATTAAACGCGGTCATTTCAGCTTTTATTTTCCCATCGTCACCTGTATCATTATCAGCATTCTCCTTTCCATCATCTTCAGTTTGTTTGGGAGAAAGTAATGGCTCTTTACCGTACCCGTGCCATTGTCCTGCGAACCCGCAATTTCGGTGAAGCCGACCGGATCGCGGTTTTGTTCAGTGAGGAATTGGGAAAATTTGAGGCTGTTGTCAAAGGCGCCCGCAGGCAGCGAAGCCGGTTTGTCGGCAATACGCTTGCTTTTAATTATATCCAGGCCATGCTGCTTACGGGGAAGAGCCTCGATACTCTCAGCCAGGCCGAGTTGGTTCATTCATTCGCCAAATTGCACGAAGATCTAACCAAGTTCGCCTATGCCAGCTTCTGGGTAGAATTGGTGGACGGATTTGTTCCGGAACGGCAAGCCGCGAAGGATATTTTCCGTTTTCTGCTTGCTGCTTTTATTATTTTAGAGAAAACCTCCGATCCGGTTGTTTTAAACATGGCCTTTCAAATTCGGCTTCTTAGTTATCTGGGGTATCAACCGCAAATTGATCAGTGTATCAGTTGTCACCAAGTGCTAACAGAGCCATGCTTTTTTTCAGCCCAGGCCGGTGGAGCTGTATGCTCTGCATGCAGCGGGAAATTTCGTGATCTGATAAAAGTTGGCTTAGCCGATCTGCAAATAATGGAACATTTGGGGGCTGTTGATCTCCGGGAGCTCGGTACATTCGCAGTATTGCCGGAGAGTTTTAAGGTGGTTCAGGGAATATTACGGAATTTTATCGAGGTCCGGCTGGAACGCCCCCTGAAATCACAGATGTTTTTGGATAGTTTATCCCTTTAATGGAATATCATCGCTCAACTTGGGGAAATCTACCCGATGAGAGGGTGACAACGATGGAAAATATTGAAAAAATTGATATGGTGCGGGAACGGATGGATGTTAGCTACGAAGAAGCTAAAAAGGCTCTCGAAGTTTCCAACTGGGATGTGGTGGAAGCCATTATCAAGCTTGAACGGGATGAGACAGCTCGCCGTGAGGAGATTTATGTTCGCGGTAATGAATTGGTGGAGAAAATTAAGGAAATTGTGCGCAGAGGCAATGTCAACCGTCTGCGGGTGAAGCAGGATGACCAGGTTCTGGTGGAAATTCCGGTAACGGCGGGGGTCGTTGGGGCATTGCTTGCACCCCAGCTGGCTATCATTGGAGCCGTGGCCGCTTTAGTGAGCAAATGTACAGTGGAAATTGAAAAAATTGAAAAACCCGAAGTCTATCATTAATGATATCATCATGAATGATGTCTCATGAATGATGCCATGATAGGAAATTTGGAATATTTCCCCATTCTATTTTTACCCGCTACTATTTTTGGTGCGGGTTTTTATTTTGGCGGATCGACTTTTGATGAGCAAACTTTGGTATTCGGCAGGATTTTACAAGATGCCCCAGAAATTAACAATTAATTATGAAACAATAATTGATAGTTTACAGGGCTATTGAGATGAACCTTTCGCAAGCTAATTTAACAACGGACGAGAAAACCGAAACTACGATTACCCGATTATTGTATTTAATCGTATTGATTGGGATAGTTTTAGTTATTGCCAAAAATCCGGAGAAATGCTGGCTGTTTTTATTCCTGGTCGGCTTGTTGGTAATATCGGTAACGGTTCGCCGGGCCATCATCTATGATTCAACCCGGTATTTGTATCTTGGTAAATTTGACTTCATCTTGGATCTTCTATTGATATTCGCCCTTGAATATAATGACAGAAGTTTTTTCGCCTATCTGTTTTACCTGGTGTTAATCATCGATGCTGCATTGACATATTCAACCGTTTTTACCGGCGTGATCACTTTGGCAGGTTTTGTTCTACACGGATTCGAAAGATATACTCTTTTTCAACAAGCGAATTTTAACTCTTTTATTTCTCATCTTTTGATGGATTTTCTTATTTTTTTAGGCGCCTATATTCTGATGATTTTTATTCGTTACCAGATTCAACAGAAAGAACATTTGCGCCAAGTGATGATCGAGTTGAAAATTAAAAGCAAAGAGCTGGAAAAGACCTATCAAAAACTGAAAGAAACTTCCATGGAGTTGGAAGATATTACGGTCTTAAGGGAACGGAACCGGATTGCCAGGGAAATTCATGATACAGTCGGTCATACCTTGACTACGGTTTTATTGGAACTGGAAGCCGGAGGACGTTTGGTCTCGGTTGACCCCACTATAGCGGCAGACAAAATGAAACTGGCTAAAAATCAAATTCGCAAAGGTTTGAATGACATTCGCAGCTCCGTTGAGACATTGAACTCCGGAAACGAAATGCTGGACTTTATTTCTTCAATGAAATCCTTGATTCATGAAACCATGTTCCATGGCAATATTCATTTCCGTTACCAAATCGATGAATTACCTCAGCTTGCCCCCAAGCAGGAAAAAGCACTTTACCACGCTCTCCAAGAAGGCATAACTAACGGAATCCGTCATGGGAAAAGCACCGCTTTTGTATTTAATCTCAAAAGGACCGAAAAATGGATTGAATTCTTTCTTCAGGATAATGGCAGCGGCACTGAAAAGCTCGTTCCGGGTTTTGGTTTGACAACGATGGAAGAGCGGATTAAAGAATTAGGGGGCATTTTCAGCATTGATTCCAAACCGGGGGAAGGCTGTTTGATTCGTATCTCACTACCGTTACAGGAGGTTCCCGACGATGCCGGTTAACATCATGATCGTGGATGACCAAACTTTATTCCGGGATGGGTTAAAGACTGTCCTGGATTTGGAGAAAAACGTTAACGTCATCACCACCGCAGCCAACGGCAGAGAAGCGCTTTTATCCCTTAATGCCATTACGCTTCCCGATTTGATATTGCTTGATATTAGAATGCCTGAAATGGATGGGGTCGCGACGGTTAAGCAAATTAAGCAGACTCATCCTGAAATCAAAGTCCTGATGCTGACGACTTTCAATGATGAAGAATATGTCATGGAAGCTTTGGCCAACGGGGCTAACGGATATGTGCTGAAAGATATCGAAATTGAAAAACTGGTGGAAGCTATTGCTGATGCTGTCGATGGTAAAATGGTTTTACCACCCTCGGTTGCCGTTAAGCTGGCTGAAGGGTTGCATAAAATTATCCCTCCAAAACCAAGCCCGGCTTTAGCAGAACTGTCCGACCGGGAAAAGGAGATGGCCACCATGCTGACTCAGGGTTTTTCGAACAAACAAATTGCGATGGCGCTGTTTATTTCCGAAGGCACGGTTCGCAACTATATCAGTGCCATTTATAGCAAGATCGGGGTTAATGACCGGACGAACGCCGTGCTGTTATTGAAAAATCAAGGATTGTAATCTTGTTTAAATCAGGTTGACTCTGTTACAAGGAGTGAAAATGATCAAACCGCTTTCTGTCTGGAAATATTATCGTAACAATCCAAAGCAAGTTGCTTTAGTTTTGGTGATCATTTCCCTGAGTGTCTTTTTACAATACGCGATGCTTATTTTTCAAGCGACCATGCTTGAACTGGAGCAAGCGACGATGCCTTTTAAGTCGACTATCTATGTCTATGCCCAAAAATCGAAGCAATCCCAATTAAGACAATTACTTAACAAACAACAGGCAATTTCTGAAATATTACCGTTTAAACTGGAAGCTACCTCGATAAGGCCAATGGGGAGTACCGCGATTTTTCTATTACACTCTAAAGACCTGAAATCCGCCATGAATTCTTTGCAGCTTACTTTAATCAAAGGCCGTCTTCCAGCTCCGGGTACCCACGAGGTTGCCCTCCATTGGAGGCTAGCTGCGCTCAAAAGATTAAAAATCGGCGACCATTTTGGCGATCAATATCTCCAAGGTGACTTTTTAATGGGAGGCTATAAGCTCGTCGGTCTGCTGGATGGCGATATACTGACCGGCTTTGCCGACCTGGATACCTATAGCCATGACTATCATTTATCGCCGGAAGATATCGCATTTTTAGTTATCCCCCAAAAAGGGCAACTCGCCGAAGTCGATAGTTTTCTAAGTCAATGCGGCCGTAAATATTCTAAACTATATACTTTTCATGACAACACTTTTTCTGGTGACTTTGGCATAGACGTTATTAATTTCGTGATCGCCTGTATTGTAACGGTTTGCGCCAGTTTCCTGTTTTATATCTACTTTTACCAAAGGCGTCCGGAAATGTGTTTGTTGAAAGCGTTGGGATACACCCGGCGCAGGATTGTCGACAGGATATTTTTGGAAATTAGCGGTATCAGCTTGGCAGGATCGATACTGGGCGGCGCCGTTTGTTTCCTAAGCGGACTGGCCTTAAACAGCGCGGTGTTTATAGAGCGCGGCCTACCCTTGGAGTTATGGAATATGAGTTATCTTTTCAAACTATTGTCAACTCCCCTGGTTATCATTATAACCAGTTTATTAATTATCCGGCGTATGCTCAAAAAGGCCGACCTGATTTCCATCATGGAGGGAGAAGGGTAAAATATGATAGAAGCAAAAGAACTAAGCCTAATTTACGGTAATCAGAAAGATGAGGAATACTACGCCCTGCGGGATATTAATTTCACGGCTGAGGGCGGCGAGATGGTGGGGATCATGGGCCCCTCCGGGAGCGGGAAAAGCTCTTTGCTCTATATTCTGTCCGGATTGAAACAGCCTACCACCGGTACGGTTTATTATCACAATACCATATTGAATGAATTGTCAGCCAATGAGTTGGCGGGAATCCGCCGCAAAGACTTTGGATTTATCTTTCAACGCCATTTTTTGATTGATTATTTGACCGTACTAGACAATGTTTTGACGGTTGTCAACTCAAACGAAAAAGCATGGCATGAAAAAGCCGTAAGCCTCCTTGAAACGCTGGGTATTGCCCATTTGGCCCTTAAAAAACCTTATCAAATGTCGGTCGGGCAACGCCAAAAGGTGGCCATTGCCAGAGCTTTACTCAATCGGCCTAAAGTCATTTTTGCCGATGAGCCCACCGCTTCGCTTGATCACTGCAATGCCCGGATAGTCATGGATGTCTTGGCAGGCTTAAAAAGCCAAACCACTATTTTAGTGGCGACCCACGATGAGTCAATTCTGGAACAAGCCGACCGGATGATTCAGATGTGGGACGGCCGTATCATCAAAACCACCCGTCCTTCGGACCTTCTGCATTTTTATCAGGAGCCAAAATGAACAAACCGCTTTCAATTTGGAAATATTATCTGAACAATCGAAAAAAAGTGAGCGCTGTTTTCGTGATTATTTTTCTGGGTATTTTTTTGCAATGCGCGCTGCTGATCGTTGTAACAACCGAGCTTAATTTTATTCAGGCCGCACTGCCTTATAATTCGGTGGCCTTCGCTTGTCATACCGATGGCAATATAAAACAATCCCCGGAATACCGCAGCCGTTTGCAACAGTTGCTTGGCAAATATCCGGCAATTTCTAAAGCCTTACCGTTTTCATTCATGGAAACCCCAATGCGTGGTCCGTTGTTTACCGTGGCGGTCGAGATTCTTTCATTAAAGCCCGAAGACATTAAGCCGGTGATGAACTGTTTACATCTTACCGTAATCAAGGGACGGCTTCCCACTCTGGGTACCCATGAGATTGCCCTCCATTGGAAGATAGCCGCCAATAAAGGATTAAAGATCGGTAGCCATTTTGAAAATGAAGTTCCTAAATCCGAATTGTTTCTTTTAGACTATAAAGAGTTATTCTTTGGAAACTACAAAGTAGTGGGTCTGCTGGATGGCGATTCCATTGTCGGCTTTTGCGATCTGGATACCTATAACCAAGATTTTCATTTGTCGGCAGGGGATACATCCTGGCTCATCATCCCCAAAAAGGGTCAACTGGCTGAGGCTAAAAGTTATTTGGCCCAGTGTATTCGAAAAGATAAAGAGTTGCGTACTTCAACTGGAAACGAAAATGTGCTGTTGGATGTTAATAGCAGAGTTACCATGCTTTTAAATGTTTTTAGTCTAGTTATCACGAGTATTATAACCCTTTGTATCAGTTTTTTGTTTTATATTTACTTTTACCAAAGACGTTCCGAATTTGGTTTGTTGGAAGCGCTAGGGCACACCCGGCAGATGATCATCGGCAAAGCGTTTTTAGAAATTGTCGTAATTAATTTACTTGGATTCTGTTGTGGGGTAGCCGGTGCCTTGCTAAGCGGATGGGCTTTAAACCGTTTTGTTTTGATGAAGTGTGGCATGCCCCTGGTGCTATGGGATCCTAGTTATACTTTCAGACTGTTATCCACCCCGTTATTGGTCACTTTTATCAGTTTTCTTCCGGTCTGGCGCATGCTTAAAAAAGTCGACCCGATTATTATTATTGAGGGAGAAGTATAAATTAGCTATATGATCGTTTTTGTCATATTACAAATGTCATTTTATTCATTACTCAAATCCTGACTTGAGTGAATTATAAAATGGCATTTTTTTATATACAATTTTTTAAGTATTTGATTCTATAAGTTGAAAATATTGATTCAATGATGGATGAAGGAAGAGGACAATGACAAATAGAAGAGCTGTTAATTATTTCCCGCCGGATGAAAAAACGCCGCTGGTTGCCGAATGTTCGCGGAGGGTTCAATTTGATGAAGTGGATGCTATGAAGATAGTTTGGCATGGGTATTATCTGAAATATTTTGAACAGGGACGCAATGAATTGGGCCGGAAATTTGGCTTCGGTTATTCCGAGATGATGGCAAACGGATATATGATGCCGGTTGTCCGAGTTCACGTCGATCACTGTTATCCGCTTCAATGCGATGAGCTGATTCGGATTAAGACCGTCTGCCATTGGACCGATGCAGCCAAAATGAATATCAGCTATGAAATTTATGCTGAAAACGGCATGCTGTCAGCCAGAGGTTATACGGTTCAGCTTTATACTGATTTAACCGGTAAACCTATGATTTTAAGGCCAGAATTTGCGGAACGATTTATTCAAGAGTGGGATGAATTGAGCTTAAAGTGAATGCTGTATTGTGGATGGGGTATTTTGTTTTATTTTATTTGTACTTTTTTTCACAATATGCTATAATAAGGGAAAGATTGGTTTTCCGCTGTGAGTTGTCATAACGGCGAACCAACAGATGATCTTTGTTTCTTAAGCCAAAGAAGGTTCTGAGGCTGGAGAACATTCGAAAACGAAGTTATGAATTTGATGCCTCTTCAAGCGGCGCTTGTCTAAAACGAATTCATACCCTTTTTTGAGAATGGACTCCATCTTCAGAGAAGGGTTTTATTTTATTCGGCGCCCAAAACGCGAGGAGGATGCAGGAAATGAATTTTTTGGAAAAGTACCGTGAGGATTTTAAAGAGTATGACGCGATGGAGAAAGACTTTATTGATGACGAATTAATTTGGCAGCAGCTAAAAAAATGGGAAAATCCATCTAAGGCCGATGTGCGCAGGGTTTTGGAAAAAGCTTCCCATTTGATCCGGCTGGAGCCGGAAGAGATGGCAGTGTTGCTACAAAATCAAGATCCGGACCTGACCGCTGAAATGTATGATTTAGCCCATAAACTGAAACGCGAGGTTTATGGTGAGCGGATCGTTTTCTTTGCCCCGCTCTATATCAGCGATAAATGCGCCAACAATTGCGTCTATTGCGGTTACCGCAGCTCCAATGAGGCCATGCATCGCAAAACCCTGACTATGGAAGAACTGCGGCGTGAAGTGGAAATCATGATCAGGGAAGGCCAAAAAAGAACCGTTTTGGTCTATGGCGAATCGCCCGAGACCAATGCCGATTATATCTGTGAGACGGTCCGGCAGGTATATAGTGTAAAGAGCGAACATGGCGAAATACGCAGAGCCAACATTAATTGCGCTCCCCTGACCCGCGATGAGTTAAGAAAGCTCAAACAAGTCGGCATCGGTACCTTCCAGGTTTTCCAAGA
>DNPQ01000188.1 GCA_003501335.1 Bacillota bacterium | reverse complement strand
TTTTAGTACCTCGGAAGGACCTTTTTGTATCTTGGAAGGAGCTTTTAGTACCTTGGAAGGAGCTTTTTGTATCCGGGAGGGAGCTTTTAGTATATCAGAAGGAGCTTTTTGGACTCCAGAGGGACTAAACGCTAATGATGCCACCCACAGATACGGGGACACAAAGAAAAGCTTGGCACTAAAATCCGTTTAATCCGTCTAATCTGGCGCCTTTTGAAAAAAGGCGAATAATCCTGGTTCGTTTCCCCACTTGCCCCACATAGGCCATAAATGAAGAGGCGGATGGGGTTTGGAGTGTTGGTTATGAGTTTGCGGGGTTGGGTAAACTTTGAAGTTCGTTTATACTTAATATTGATATTTTATGCTACTTTTAGTATAACTGATTTCTAATTTTTGGCAATATCCTCAAAACGGATATTGTTGGGGGGAACCAAGGACGGGAAGGGACTTGGGGGATGAAAAATAATGGGAATGGGATGGTAGTTTTGAATCAATGAATGTCGATCCTTTGTGTCCACGGCTTTCACCGGCTGAGTCACTTTTTGAGCGGCCAAAAAGTAACCAAAAAGCCGCCACGGAACCCATGGTTCCCGGACCCTCCTTTATTCATCCGGGGTTCTAGAGGGTCTTCGCCGTCCTGGCCTTTCGATTGGCAATTATATGAGGCTTTCGAAGGCGACCGCTAAAAACGTCCTGTTTTAAAGCGGCGCTTTTCGGCATCCGGGCCGAAAATGACGGAGAAAGTTGATTGGGTTTAGAAGCGTAAGGACATATGAAGAGGATGAAGAGCGCAAGGGCCTGAAACGCTATAGGAAATAGTATGGATTCCTTATAAAAAAGAAGGAAGAGGAAATTGTTTACAGAAATTTTAGTTGATATTGCAAATTAATTATTAGAAAGTTTCATCTATGAACTTGATTTGATGAGCATTTGTGACATATGTTGTAATATGCACTAGATATCTGCAATAGCAGCCCGTTATGGGTAGGGCTTTAAAAAAATGTTGTTGATGTTTTTAAGTCTTGGAGGGATAAAAATGGATCTTAATTAAATGCCTTTTAAAAGCGATTTTTATTTACTAGCTGAATCAGGAGATTGGCAAAGCCCTATTGTACCTGAACGCAGGGGAAAAATTGCTAAAGTAGTTTATGCGGAATTATTAAAAGCAAAAAGTAAATTGACATCAAATAAATATTGCTACCAGCCAATCTTCGATGGCTCAGCTTGTCATGAAAGTTGGTTTATCCCTGATTGGTATTTCTTAATACTGTTTACGGGGCGTGTATTCGAAGATGCTGACTCAAAGAAGAAAGTTGAACCATGTGGTTTATTTCATGAAGTAGATTTTGCTGTTATCACGCCCGCATCGATACAGCTATTTCGAATATACTAGGCATCAGTGACGTGGAGACGATATACATTATGTTAGACCTAAACATGATTTCGTGGATGCGCCCTTAAAGAAAAATTGAATGAGTAGTATTTATTGAAATCGTTTTTAAATGGGGTGTTTATTTGGAAATATCAACTTCACAAGAAAAAAGGCTGAGAAATCTTTATGAGTCTTTGGTTCAATATTATTTTTCAGAAAAGCAAAGAGAAATGACTTTTGAAGACAAGCCTTATATTAATTTTTTATCCTGTATTAACGAATATGTGGCGGAGTCAGATTATTATGATTCTGATTTAATGGAGAGTGTTGTAGATCGTCATTTAGCTTCGATTACTAGCAAACCTAGACAATTTGATTTTGAAATAGTGAAACAACTAATTGATAAAATACTAAAAACATTTGAAATAAACATTGAAGAACATTATATTGTTCTACCAATTCCAAGAGCTGGATTAAATATGATTGTAAGTTTTAGTGATTTTTTTATTATTCCAAGGGGGTTAAGCAGGTCTGAGAAAATTAATGCTATCAGTGAAATTACTGGTATTGAGGTAGATGAATTAACATTAGATTTTCAACATACTGAAACAAGTAGATCTCCGGATTTTCTGAAGCATAATCTTTTAATAATAAAAATTAAAAACCAAACCTCTTATGTAGCGAATAATGCCGAAAAGATAGCAAAGTATTGCATTTATTTTTTAAGGACAATATATTTTTCTGAGATACAGGGTATTAATGAAACTTCATTAAGTATTTTTAGAAACCCATATGAATATAGAGAAAACAGTCATTTAGCTATCCTTTCTAAGGATATTTGGAGAAAGCGGCATAGTCCTCTATGGTTTGAATCGGAGTGCGATTTTGATCTAGATTTTATTGGTGTAGAAAAATATCAAAAGCTGTTTAAGAAATTTGTTGCTGAGTTTATTTATAATAGAAAAATTGATGAACTATCTTTAGCTTTTTTGAATGGTATAATTCTATTCAACAGGAGTTACGAACAAAAATTTGTAAATGATGATTCATTAAGGCTATTATTACTTATTACAGCAGGTGAATCTTTATTAACACAAAATAAAAA
Organism: Bacillota bacterium; assembly: GCA_003501335.1. GTDB lineage: Bacteria > Bacillota > UBA4882 > UBA8346 > UBA8346 > UBA8346. Next base: position 2,950 of record DNPQ01000188.1, on the reverse strand, counting down.
TGAAAAAAAATTAAGACTAACGGCACTTTTATCACGAATAGTTAAAGTTGATAAATGTCAACCTCATGAAATAGCAAAAATTGTTCAAGAGTTATATCTAAAAAGAAATGATTTTGTTCATGCTGGTAAAAAAGTTTATTTACCATATAAGTCGGAAGAAGAAGGCTTAAATGAACTAAGAGTACTTCGGCATGTCATAGCAAAATTATTAATGAACTATGTTGAAATCTACAACATAGAGATTAAATTGGAGTTAAATAAAAATAGATATAATAAATGGCTAGATTATTTAGATAATATTTTTGATAAGGTTATTACTGGGGAGAATGATATATAAGGCCGCTAGTTTCATCCGGAATATGCACTAATAAGTTATTTCTGATGATTAAAATAAAGTATTTAAGGTTCACACGATATCTATTTTTGATTGAATCAAAAATCGGATTCATAATTTGAAATAACGTCACCCGTTCTGAAATTGAGTTTCATTTATTTTTATTTACATTATTTATAAATTCTTCAATATCCTTCAACTTAAATCTTACCGCTCCTTTTCTTCCTTCTCCAAGCTTTAAAGCCTGAATTTTTCCGGCCTTTACCCAACGGTTTAAAGTGGCTCTGCTGATCTTTAATATTTTCATGACCTCTTCGGCGGTAATAAGTTCGTCCAAATTAAAATCACTCCTTATAAGTCAAATAGTATCAATATGATTTTTATACGTCAATATGGTTTATTTTGTATTGACTTATAATGAAATATAGTGATACAATATGATACATAAAAACTTTTTGATTTACTTTATGAAGATGATAGATATAAGCCTTTCCCGGAGAAAGGCGTTTCCGCGCCGCCTGGTTCAGGACGAACATGGCGGTTGCGTTCGGAAGCCTAGGCCAAGTTGCCAGTCGAAAGGCCATGGAAGGCGGCGGCATTCAGAAGCCCTGGATGAATAAAAGGAAGACCGAAACCATCGTGTCGGCGGCCTTTTGGTGACTTTTGGGCCGCTCCAAAAGTTACCCAGCCGGTGGAAGCCGTGGACAAAAAGAGTCGGCATTCATTTTATCCTAAAATAAAATCACAAACAAAATTAGCCATCATTCTCTTAAACTAATAATTCTTATTTAAATAAGTTTTGATTTTTGAAGGCATCCTTCAATGTCCTTCACATCGATCAACATATACACCCTATCCTTACACACATATCAAATAAAAGATATATAGATAGAAAGAAGGCAAGTCCCATGAAACCCATTCTGGAAGACTTATATCTCGGCCGCCTATACCCCTTGGAACAAATCGTCCCCCAAAATCCGGAATACCACTCCGTAAACCAGAAAAAATCCGACCTCATGAAAATATTGGAAATCAAACTATCGGCGGAGGATAATCAAACGCTGGAAGAGATTTTGGAATTGGATTGCGAGGCAAGTGTGATGGAAGCATACGCTTCCTTTGAATATGGTGTTAAGCTCGGCCTGTTGCTGATGCTGGAAGTGATGGATACAAAGTAAAAGGGAAAAGAGATTAGGGTAAAAAACGGATAAGTAGAAGCTTTTATCGATTTGAATCTTTCGTTTTAATTAGTTTGATAGGCGATCTTGACCTTTGAATGCCCAGATTGAAAACCTAAAAAATAGACCCGAATTTAGTCAATACACCTCGCCCCGTCGAATGCGCATCATTGAAGAATGCATAATTCAGGCAAAAGTTTGTCAACCCTCCAACTTTATTATACGAGGGAGGAAGATAGAATGAGGGTTGGTCCACCGTTTCAACCTCGAAAACTATCCAATCATTTCCCATTTATGATCCATCTTGGAATAAAATAGTGATACTTGGGATATTATAACAACGAAAATTGAAGAAGGGGGATTGGTTGTGAGAAAGTTTTTCTTAGTTTTACTAATGGGAGGGCTTTTACTTATTTCCTCGGTTGTCAGTACTCAGGCAGCCAGTGTTTATGTGGACACTATGGTCGGAGGAACAGTAGACGATCCGAACGGGTATGGAGATGGGGATGCTCATGATACTTATATCGGGTTTGAGCTGCCGGTTGATAAATTCAAATTCAACGTGGAGCTTCTTACCGGCGATTGGGATCAAGATTATAATCCGGATGACGATTTTAGCGGTTATGACATTAAAGGCGGCTATCAAATCGTTAATAACCCCGATCTTAAATTATACGCTACCCTTTCCCGCTATCAACGGGATTTTGACGATTCCGATCAGAAATTTAGTGGTACTTTAATAGGAATGGACGCGATTTGCAATCTCTCAAAGAAAACAAATATAGAAGGAGATATAGGTGTTTCTTTGACGGGTAAATTTGAACAATACGGATTTCATCAGGATGCCGATCTCCTTAACTTCAAAGTTAAACTTAATTATCTTCTCACAAAGGATGTAATTGCTTCACTAGGTTACCGGTACTATCAATTCAAAATGGATGATCTCGATCAGGAAGTAAAAGCCGAAGGCCTTACTATGGGAGTCGGTTTTAAGTTTTAGGGCGGGCATTTGTAGACTCCGGCAAGCCGGGAAAAATATGTGTATTAAACTGTTGGATCATGTGATAACGGGAGAAAGGAATTATCTGAGCTTGAAAGAGAAGGGGTTTCTGTAATTGCGCGCTTCTTGAAGTTTTGATCATGCATCAGGATGGCCCGCAAGTTTATCAGTCGCTCAACTTATATTGACATCCGGAGAAGTTACTCCCAAAGCTGGAATTGATAGGGACTTAGCAGGATTATTCTAAAAATCGTTGAATTTCATACTTTTATACGATTATTCTTTTTTTAGATAACAGAGATCAGAAAATATTTCTAAGGCCATATTGTCCTGGTTTTTGTAACATCATGAATCATGGCGGTGTCTTTATGGCGACAGCAAAACGATTTCAACCCCGCAGTCTCTATTTTTCAGACCGTCTGGTGAAAGCCCTGGACG
>DNPQ01000060.1 GCA_003501335.1 Bacillota bacterium | reverse complement strand
TTATGTGCCATAGATTATCCATTGGTGTTTGATGATGTGAATCGCCAAGGTGTTTACTATATCAGAAATTATTTGGTAAATTTAGCAACCGAGACTGAATTTTGCCGTCTCTTTAATAAAAATAATATTTTGAAGCTATTCATAAACTATGGCCGTCTCAATCGTACCGATTTCCTGAAATTGCCGATCAATATTTTTGAAGTATTGATCAATAATGTAATTTTTTCCGTGTTGTCGGGTAATCCTGGAACCCAACTGGATATTTCTTTATCCCAAGCTGAATTTCTGCAGAGTTGCTTTAGCCAACAGAAACCGATGGAGACGAGTTTACGGGTTGATGAAGCCTTCGCTAAAATTATTGCCGATCTCCAAATTACTGGAACTAAATTACGGAATTATCTTGTTTGCTATAAACGGCTTTTTTATCCGAGACTATTAAATGCTATTAAAAACGACAGCCTTCTCAACTTAATTGTCACTGAGGCAAATGAAGAACCCGAAACCGGCAGTATCACCTTTCAGACCGGGATTAAAATGGATGAACTCAGCTTTGATATGTTGATCGAACACATCATGGCCAAGTCGGATATTCAGGATAAAATTGCTCTGATCGTTTCCAATGTTCACTCTATAGAAGATTTTATGGATCTGTTTCAAGCAGATTGTCTGTATAGCGATGAATTTAAGCTGCTATTTGACGCCTTGGGCGATATGGAATTGGCTATTTTGGGAAAAGTAGTATTTTTTGATGAGTTACGTGATGAACATTTGGATTTATTTTCATCATCCCTAAGTAAAAAACAATTTGACAAAGAATGGCAATCACAATATTGCCGGTTTATTCAGAATTTGAATAAAGACCGGATGAAAACAATTGAAGGATTAATGCTTAAGATTAGCAACCAAACTGAATGGTAGCAAATTGGTATAAAACTCATTTACAATCGTATGGATGCAGGGATAAATGAATATAAAACGAATTACTATTTTAGGAAAATAGTCTATTGAATAAATCCCCACTGTAATTTACCTCATTATCGAGTACTCTCAGGCTATAGATAATCAAGAACATTAAAGCGGATAGATTTGATATCTTTTGATTAATTTAAAATATTTAAGATATCCGCTGATTATTATGATGGGCATTTCCAGTCAATAGATTTAAACAGCTAGAGGGGACATCAATCGTGGAAAAGTACAATATTTATTGGAGAATGAAAAGAAACATTTGGGCAATTATAGTGGCTGGCCTAATACTTGGTTTCCCTTGCGTTTCTAAGGCTGATAATAATGTTCTGGAAGGTATGGGGAATATCACTTGGCAAAGTGATGTGACTTTTGCACCGAATGCAACTTATAGTGAATATGTTACCAATCATCAAGTCGAAGGAATTCAGCATGCTTTTTCGATTCAGTTTAAACCCTCCGAGAAAAAACTAAAAATGATTGCCGACTATGGAGATAATTTATATGGGGGAGACACTCTAACTAAATTCATTGAGCATGTACAGAATGAAGGTTATGTTGTTTTCGGGGGGATCAATGCCGATGGATTTAATATTAATACCGGTGTTCCCGACGGACCTATGATTCATGACGGACGTTTAGTTGCCTACCCTGCGGATGAATTTTGTATTGGTTTTACAGACGAGGAAGATTTGATCGCCGGTATGCTGCAAGTGACCTTTAATTTAAAACTTCCCAGTGGTGATTTAAAAGTATCCCGTTTGAATGCCGACATGGGTCAATCAGGTTGTTATCTTTTTACCGATGAATTTGGCAATTCGACTAAAGATACCGTTTATAAAAGTTATGGAGTCATTTGCGACATACTTTCGGGAAAACAGGCCATTGGACAAACGATGGCCTTGAAAGTAGCCGCAATTCAGGACGATACCGCCAATATTTCAATTGGGAAAAATCAATTTGTGATTGCAGTTGCTAAAAACAGTAATAACCTGGAAGACATGGAATCATTAAAGACCCTAAATGTGGGGGATACTTTTACGATGGAAATTCATGACGAAGTTCAAGGGGACGGTGCTGTTAACAATTGGTCTTCGGTTCAGGAAGCTATCGGTACTTTGTCGGTTATTCTTGAAAAAGGAAAAGTGATTACCACCGATACGAATGTCCATCCCAGAACCTGCCTTGGCGTAAAATCAGACGGCACAATTGTCCTCTATGTCTTGGACGGCCGTCAGCCTGGATATAGTATGGGTCTAAATTTACTGGATACCGCCGAATTTTTGCGCCGGCAAGGATGTGTATTTGCAGTTAATTTGGATGGCGGTGGCTCATCTACGATTGCCGTTCGCAAACCCGGTGATTTCGCTTTGACTGTTTTGAATCAGCCATCTGATGGCAAAGAACGATTGGTCGGCAATGCTTGGATCTTGGTATCCAATATGACGAGTGACGGCAATTTTGCAAAGTTACAACTTAACCCGGTTAACCCATTGGTTTTAGCTGGCGCGACTTTGAATTTTGCAGCGAAGGGAACGGATAATGCCTATTTGCCTGTTACTCTTCCAGAGCCCCCAAACTGGAATATAAAAGGGAATATCGGAGTTGTTGATACGAATGGTAATTTTACAGCATCAATCGGGGGTTCGGACAATGGAACCGTTAAAGCTACCGTAAGCGGAAAAACTGTCACTACCAAACTTCAGGTCGTCCAAAATATTGATTTTCACTTGAATGTTACAAGTTTATCCCTGAATTCCGGTTCTACATATAACTTCAACGTTGAGGCTACTTATAACACCATCCCGGTTATTTGTCAAAACAATCAATTTTCTTGGAGCGTGACCGGAAATATCGGCACCATCGATCAAAATGGACTTTTTACCGCGGCCAAAGGCTCGGGGTTAAGCGGAACGGTTATTGCGTCTTATGGTTCCAAAAACTGTGAAATATCAGTATCGGTCGGAAAGTTACCGGTTGTGGTGGAAGATTTTGAGGATGGAACAGCCGGATGGACTGGGGCTAGGATTAGGCTACCGGCTGAAGGTGTTACAATTAGTGAGGAAACCGATGAAAATTATGTAATGTTCGGTAAAAAGTCATTAAAGCTACAGTATAATATGATCGGCGGCCCGGCTGGCGCCGCCGGATGCCTTCTCAAGGCAGACCCTCCTATTAAAATCGACTGCTATCCGACGGCTATCGGAATGTGGGTTTATGGAGACGGCCAAAAGCATTGGCTTCGAGGAATGTTGCAAGATGGAACAGGAGCCAACTTCGATGTTGATTTTACCGGAAAAAATGAGGGAGTCAACTGGATTGGTTGGAAATATGTTGAGGCCCCCATTCCTCAAGATAGAATTTTGCCCTTGTATATTTATACTCCGCTTCGTTACATTGAAACGGACAATCACAAAAAAACCGCCGGGGTGCTTTATATTGATAATATTCGTTTGATTTACGGGTACAAAAACGATGATGGAGTGCCGCCTGTCATTAAGGATATTACACCCGCCGACGGTACGACATTGACGGGATATACGAATATCCGGGTCACAGTGTCGGATGAAGGCAGCGGAATCGACGCCGGACGTATTAAGTTTTATGTGGATGATGTTCTGAGAAATGATTATATTTATAACGAGACAGCCGGCAATATCCAGTGGAACACCAAAGGGCTATCGGATGGTAAACATAAATTTACCCTTAAAATCCGCGATAATTTTGGTAATGAAACGGAACAGTCCTGGTATTATACTTGGGATATGGGGGATGTTCAGGCAATTGTCGACTTAAAAAAATCCATCTGAGTAAAAAATGAAGCTTAACGCAAAAAGTTAGGCTTTATTTTTGGGGCGAATTTTAAAAAGCTAGACTGATTTGAAGTAAGAAACCTTCAAATTGGGCCTGAGTTTTGCAAAAATGGCATGAAAAAACAAGCCCTTCAACATTGAGCGATCGGGGCCTAAGATTTTTTACTTAAGCGATTTTGCGGTAATTGTGATACAATCCACCCAGAACCGGCTCGGAAATTAAAGTTGTTTTGCCAATCGATGTTTCCGCCGGTCTTACCGAAGGAAGCGGGGTCTGCCGCCCAATTCCTTGATGAGTCCGGTGAGGGTTGTAATAATGATCAATATATTCTTTAAGCAAATATTCAAGATGCTTTTCATTCATAGAGATAATATGATCAAGCAATTCCCGGCGCAATATGCCGACAGTTCTCTCGCAGATCCCGTTCTGCCAGGGTG
>DNPQ01000328.1 GCA_003501335.1 Bacillota bacterium | reverse complement strand
CATTTGTGGATGTAGGAGTAATCATAACAATTTTTTTGGCTTGACTATACTTAGTTACAGCCAAAGAACACTTACTGGTCATAGCACCGACAAACCCAACAATTTTATCTCTGGCAACCAGCTTTTTCAATGCGTTCATCGTCTTATCCGGACTATTTTCATCGTCCTCAACCAACATTTCAACCTTTTTACCAAGTATGCCGCCCTTGGCATTGATTTCCTGAACAGCCATCAACATAGCGTCTCTTGATTCAGTACCATAAGCCGAAACAGGTCCACTAATCGGTAGAACAGTGCCTAATTTAATAGTACCGCCGGCTCCTTGAACAGACACTAGGGCGGATACCATTACAAATACCGCTAGCACCGTCAAAATTTTACCCTTACTCATAAACAAACCTCCTCCTTTTTACATAACAACTTTTTCAAATAGTGTATTTTATCCCCTTAGTTGTTATTATCAAAATTATAGATCAGCAAACCTGATTTCGCAATGAAGTTCTTAAGTTTTTGTCAGGTAATTGTTACAAATTATCTAATATTGTTTATACATTAAAAAATCTTTACTTAAATTTGGAAAACGCATTTAAAAGATTTTAGAAAACATCCTGTTAATCCTAGCCAAGGACAATGTCAATTCAATGTTACTTTTGAAAGGTATCACTTCGTTCATTAATTTGAGCTAAAATTCTTTCAATAACTTTTTCGAGGGGTTGAGCGCCGAGATCTCCTTCTTTTCGTGCTCGCACTGCCACTGTCCCTTCTTGGACTTCACGTTCTCCAACGACTAACATGTATGGTATTTTCTGCAGCTGTGCTTCACGAATTCGATACCCAATTTTCTCATTTTTAAGATCCACTTCGGTACGAATGTTTTTCTGTTCTAATTGTTTTTGAACATCCAACACATATTGATGCTGACCTTCACCGATGGCCAGTATTCTCGCTTGAACCGGAGCAAGCCAAGTTGGAAAGGCCCCGGCATAATGTTCCGTTAAAATTGCGATAAACCTCTCAATACTGCCAAAGACTACTCGGTGAATCATTACAGGACGATGCTTTTCACCATCAGCACCAATATAGGTCAATTCAAATTTTTCAGGCATTTGAAAATCCAATTGAATAGTCCCACATTGCCAGGTCCGCCCAATTGAGTCTTCTAAATGAAAATCAATTTTCGGTCCGTAAAACGCGCCATCACCTTCATTGACTTTATATTGCATTTTTTTGGTATTTAAGGCGTCTCGGAGAGACTCCGTAGCCAGTTCCCATTGCTCATCTGAACCCATAGAATTTTCCGGTCGCGTGGAAAGTTCAACATGATACTTGAAACCAAATACTTTGTAAAAATCATCAATCAAATCAATAACGCCCAAGACTTCATCCTTTATCTGTTCAGGAGTCATAAATATATGAGCGTCATCCTGGGTAAAACAGCGAACCCGCATTAAACCGTGTAACGCACCGGATAATTCATGGCGGTGAACCAAGCCTAATTCAGCCAATCGTTCCGGTAAATCTCTATAAGAATGCAATTTACGCTTATAGGCAAGCATCCCGCCCGGACAATTCATTGGCTTAATAGCGTAATTCCCTTCATCAATCTTTGTAAAATACATGTTCTCTTTATAATGATCCCAGTGTCCTGAACGGTGCCATAACTCCTCACTTAAAATGATTGGAGTTTTAATTTCCTGATAACCTCTTTTTTTATGCTCAGCGCGCCAAAAATCCTCCAATATATTGCGTAAAATCATCCCTTTGGGCATGAAAAACGGAAACCCGGGACCTTCATCCATAATATCAAATAGATCCAGTTCCTTGCCTAATTTCCGGTGATCTCTCTTTTTGGCTTCTTCAATCCGGATTAAATATTCATCCAAAGTGCTTTTGGTTGGAAAAGCCGTTCCGTAGATTCGTTGCAACATTTCCCGGTTGGAGTCACCCCTCCAATAAGCACCGGCTAATGACATCAGTTTGAAGGCCTTCAACCATCCCGTACTGGGCAAATGAGGCCCCCGGCAAAGATCGATAAAGTCTCCTTGCTGGTAAAAAGAGATTGACCCGTCTTGCAATCCTTCAACTAGTTCCTGCTTATACTTGGCTCCATTTTTTTGAAAAAACTCCAAAGCCTGCTTTTTAGAAATTTCTGTCCGTTTAAAAGGCAGATCTTCTTTAACGATCTTCCCCATCTCAGCTTCGATTTTTGCTAAATCCTCAGGCTTCAGAGGTTCCGGCAGATCAAGATCATAATAAAAACCATTTTCGATTGCCGGGCCGATCGCAAATTTAACTCCCGGATATAAATTTTGGACCGCCTGGGCCATGATATGGGAGGCCGAATGACGAATAATCTCTAACCCCTCCGGATCCGCTAACTTAATTAAGTTTAACGTAACTTCTCCGGTCAAAGGATGCTGAATATCAACTATCTCCCCGTTTATTTTGGCGGCAATCACTTCTTTTGCCAATCGTTCGCTAATAGATTGTGCTACTTGATATGGCGTAGTATCGTCTGGATATTCCCGGCATTTGCCATCTGGAAATATAATTTTCATGCTTTGTTCCCCTTTCAATGATAATATCAACGAGTACGTGATACCTGCCAGCATGTGATCGGCCGGAAAAGATAAACTACCTCGTTACTCTTTAAAAATCCACATTCCATCAATAAAGTACTCTTTCCACGAAATCCGAACAGAATCCGCTGTCATTAAAACCATTCTGCCGTTTTTTTAATGCATGACATTTTATTCTAGAAACATAGGTGGTCATCCGCTCAAGCCTTTAGATGATCTATGTCGCCATGCAAAATTTTTGGATCGGCATCCACCTATTTTTGAATAATAAAATACCCCATCCCTTAAAAAAGGGACGGGGTTAACCGCGGTTCCACCCTTGTTGGAAAGTTCCTTCATTGAGTAAAAATTAAAGAAACTAGCCCACTTTTTTGATCAACTGTAACGAAGTCAACGCCGGTTTATGCTAACATACGATCATTATGCTACCCTTCACCGGAGCGTCCAAGGTGGTCTAACCACTAAAGTCAGGAAGTTCGCAGCCTACATTTACACGAACTCCATGTAAATGAACTTCCCTCTCTGAAAACTTATTGATGGCTTTTTCCTTTTCATCCGCAAGATACATTTAATAATTTAGTTACTAATAGTATAGATCCATGTATGTTCCTAGTCAATGCTTTTAAAGCAGAGATTTTAATAAATTAAACCTTGATCCGGCAAGTACATTACAATTTTTATGCTATGACCCATAAAAATTGGCCGGATCGGGTTTTCGAACCAACTTTGTTGGTTACAGAATATCGGCAAGCTCTCAATTTAAGCGACTTTGAAAGTTACTTGCCGGATTCATGTTAAAAGCCAAAGGGACTTACGTCCAACAGTCCCAATTTTATTCTCCCAATATAGTACCGAACTTTTTTAAAAATCCGGCATTATCACTATAAATTTGCTGTAACTCTTGCTGCAATTGCACCCATTGTTCTTTTTCCGTATCTTGATATAAGCAATAACGTTTAAATGTAACCATTAACTCTGAAGCAATCTTCCAATCTTGCGGGCTTTGCCGTCTCAATAATTCTTTAATAAAGTGAGGATAAAGCCCAATAAAATTCTTTTGGACCCGTCTGGCTAAAATCCGGGCAGCTAACCCCAATAATTCTTCGTCTCTCAAAATCTCTGTTAAGTTGTCACTAATCCCTTGATAATCACCTTCAGCGATAATAATTTGTAAAGTGAGTAATTTATCTGATGATTCTCTTAATAGTTCTCGGATTTTTTTGCTGTAGAGCTCCCAATCTTGGGGTGCGTTTGTTAAAAGTTGCCTTAGGCGAGAATATTCCTCAAAATTCGGATTTTCGCGAAACTGGATAAAACTAAACGCAGCAGCTTGTTTAAATTCCGAGCGTTGCTGATGAATTATAATTAACCGCTCCCGAAAGCTCAATTGTGCCTCTGGAAAACGGTGTAGATTTTTCTTGGCCAGTTTGTAGGCCTGCACAAGATCGGTTTCAATCAACCGATCAATCAACCATAGGCTGCCATCAGCTTTTTCACTTAAGCTTGCAGTTACTTGCTCCAGACAATTTGAAAGCCAAGAAGCTGCAAAAGGAGCTTCGACTAATAAGGTATATAAAGAAACCAGTATTAACAATGGCGTTTCGTCATGAAGGCTATCATCAATAGAGCGACATAAAAAATCCGGTTCGTAGCCATGAAGATTCCATAACGATGTCCTCAATTCAGGAGCTAATTCCCATAAACTCGGATTCAAATAAAGGGACCATAATTTATCTAAAAGGGGGTGAATCGTGGAACAAGACCAAGTATTTAAATATGAACCCAATGCAAGAATTTCATCTTTCCATAGTTTTATCAACGTTTCATTACGATCAGACTCAAAAGTTTTTTCGAACCCAGACAGGAGTTCTACCAAAAGTTCCATCGCCGCAGGATCATTTTCCTGAATTTTATGATGAATCAATTGTTCAATTCGTCCAATTTTCTCCCACAGTTCCTCAGCATAAGCTAAGGTAAATTGGGGTAATGAAAATGTATTTCGAATTAAGTTGATAATGCCCCGGGCGCTTAAAAAATCTTTGTTTTCAACTAAATCCGGAAAAAGTTCCAAGAAATTAATAGGGTCTTTGTGAATTAAATCAAGAAGAATATTAGTTCGAAGAACGGGGCTTTTTAAAATTGACGCTAAATAGGACTGTAAATCAATAAAAACAGTATTCTCTTCCAGCCAGGCAATTCCTAAAGCAACCATGTGTTTACAAAAGTTGGGATAAGGGCAACTGCAATCACCCTTTATTTCTGGCCCTTCAAACCATAAGCGAACTTTATAATCACCTCCAGTTCCGGTTATAGCGCCCGAAATAATATTATCAATTTTGCAAGTTCTTACCAGGTGCCCCTGCCAAAAATACTCTATTCCTCGTCGGTAGACTTCTGGTGTAACGGCTGCTTCTAAATTTTCCCGAGAAAAATCATGCCATTCCATTTCCTCAATTCCTTTAACAATTTTTCACGAATCCTTTTTAAGCGAAAAATGTTGATAACATTAAAAAAATTGATAGATAATATAATAATGTGAGCTCCAAGCGACTAAAAATTAGCTGTAGCTCGGTTTATTTTCAACAAACCGTCAATGCTTAATTCTCCACATCATTCACAGGTTATCCACAATTCAAAGGTTAATATAGCGTTTTTTCCCCGGTTTTGCACACCGTCCACAGCTTCAATTCACTTGATTTTGTGTAGTATTTTTGGCTTCAATCTTTCCAAAGGCCGCCTCGGGGGCAGCATTAGAGTTATCCACAATTATAACTTCAAGTTGGGTTCAGCAGTTACATCCAAATCCCCAGGCCCGGCATGAAGATAATGATAATAACCTGCAGCTGCTATCATTGCCGCATTATCTGTGCACAATTGAAGTTCCGGGAAAAAAAGCTGCTTTCCAAGACGCGTAGTCTGATTCCGACAACTTTCCCGTAATAATGAATTAGCAGCCACTCCCCCCGAAAGAAGAACGGTATTTACATCATATTTTTCAATTGCATGAAAAAGTTTTGCTGTTAACTGGATAACCACATTTCTTTGAAAACTTGCCGCAATCCGGGGTACATTGAGTTCCAGCCCTAATTGCTTTTGGTGTTGAATGTAATTGATTACAGCCGTTTTAAGTCCACTAAATGAAAAATTGTAAGTATTGGTCAAATTACCTTTTTTCACAAATTCTAAATCATCTTGAGCCCCTTTGGCAATTTTATCGATATAAGGTCCCCCTGGGTACCCCAAACCTAGAACTCTGGCAATCTTATCGAATGCTTCCCCGGCAGCATCATCAGTCGTCTGCCCTAATATTTGATAGGAACCCCATTTCCCCATCCATAAGAGATCCGTGTGTCCTCCTGAAACAGTAAGACAAATTAAAGGCGGTTTTATCTCCGGATGCCCTAAAACGTTCGCATAAATATGGCCTTCAATATGGTTTACACCGATAAAAGGGATTTGAGTGGATAAAGCCAAACCCTTCGCAAAGGATAAACCAATTAATAAGCTACCGACTAATCCCGGCCCGTAGGTCGCAGCTATCAATTGGATGTCATCGATTGTAACCCCGGCTTCCTTGAGTGCCAGTTGATAAATAGGCCCAATGGCTTCCAAATGAGAGCGAGCTGCCAATTCAGGGACGACTCCGCCAAATTTTTGGTGCAAATCAATTTGGGAAGAAATGATATTACTCCGTATTTTATAACCATCTTCAATCACGGCAACGGAAGTATCATCGCAGGAGCTTTCAATTCCTAAGGTCAGAAAACGAGACATGGCAACCCCATTATTTATATATTTGTTATTTTACTGCAAACTAAGCGCTACTTCTTTGGTAGGTTATGAAACCCAATTTATTTCAATATACAAAATCCTCTTCTATAGTGGCAGTTTCAGCCAAAGTCCGCAACCCCTCGGATAGTTCACTGACATTTAAAGCAATCCGATTGGCTTCTTTCACATTTAATTGATAGTCGAGAGTCTCCAAATCGAAATCAAAACCACCGATATTCTCTTCACTAGTAAGTTTAGCAATTTGATGAATTTCGTTGGATAGTCCGTTACTTTTCATGCAAATAGTTTCCATGACCGCAGTTAATTTTTCAATATCCTCAAAATTGATTTGGGCTGTCTGAAAAAGATCAGCGCAAATTTTAGCAACATCCTCATTGACTGTAATCTGTTTTGCATATGTTTTCGAATATTCTTGAATTAGATTTAAAATATATTCATTTTTACCATTAATTCTACCGAGCATATCGCTTAATTGAATAGACGCCTTTTTTGAATAATCAACCAGCTTGGCAATTTCTTTAGCTACAACTCCAAATCCCAATCCTTTATCTCCCGCTCTCGCCGCTTGAATAGCAGTGTTAAAAGCCAGTAACTCCGTACGTTCAGCAACATCATTCAGAATGGAGATGACTCCTTTTACTTTCTCTGAGGTTACATCTAAATTTTCAGCCAAATCAGCAATTTCAATTGATTCATCGTGATATTCATGATTTTGTGCTATTATATTCTGAATTTGTTCCTGTACCGTAGACAATTCGTTTTTTAAGTCATTATGAATGATCGTCAGCCGTTTAGGGGCTTTTTGTAATTCTTCACTATTATTCTTCATAACTGTCAATTGATTATGAGCGCTTTCAATCAGTTGACTTTGATTGGTAAAATTTCCAGTCAGTTCTTCGGAAACTTTCTGAAGCTGAATGGCAAACAATTCTGTTTTACGGATCTCAGTTACTAATTCTTTACATAACTGATCAAAATGGCAAATAGAGTTTTTAGAATCTAGGAATTGCGTATTCCAATGATTCAAAGAACCTTTCAAAACCTGAACGAAATTTTCTAATCCCTCGGGAAGGACAGGGGGCAACTCAATATTAAATATTTTTTGTTTGGCTCCATCAAAAGTTTCGCTCAGCAAACGAGCCGACTTGGTTATTGAATAGACGGCGGCTATCATTACACCACCGCTAATGGCCAATGTTAGGCATATTATACTCAAACTGATCAATAGAGACCATCCCTGACCAACAAGGCAAAAAACTATATTATTGGCATCCTTTATTTTTCTGAGTTTTACCAATGAAGCTTCATATTGACGATTAAGTTTTTTATATCTTGAGTATTGTATGGATGATATAATCGATTGATTCCCAAGTGTTAACTGGCGGTCTAAAAGTTGATAATCCTTGACTACAGTGCGAAGCGTTTGTTCATCCTTAATTAAATCTTTTAAATTCATCATTTCTTTAGATAGTTTGCCCCGGATGTCTGTAGTTTCGATCAAAGTTCCCTGTGTAAAACCGGTCTGGTACCGATTGAGAGAGAGTGAAGAAATAGAAGTCAATTTATGGATTTCATAAAGCGTCTGTTCTTGAACTTGATAATGTTTTATTAATTGATTATGGGACGTTATACTTGCTATAAAAATTATACTGCCTTCAGCCAATAACCCCACCATAAAAACAATCGCAGCTGTCCATATTTTTCCCCGAAAACTAAGCCAAGAAAAATAAGATATACTTTTATATTTTTTTACGGTGGAATGTAAATTCGATCGTATCATGAATGTTCCTCCAGATTTGGTTGATACTGAATTTGAGCCAGATTCTTTCGCAACTCGGTTAGATTATCAGCCAACTCGTCAACGGAAGCAACCATTTTATCTGATTCAACAATAACCTCCAGCGCTGCAGTAGCTCTCCCACGACTAACCGGGGACTGCTCTTTTAATTTTGAAAGGACGGTGGCGATACTTTCCAAGGTTTGTTCTTCAACTTCAAAATCCTTGATTAAGGTCCCATAACCTTTAATTTTATCTAAATCATCCGTCAATTGCCTGTTAAAATTTTGAACCCGCTCAAAAACATCATCCAGGTATTTACCTTCTGACTTGTTAGAACTCTGCAATAATTCTAAGGTGTGAATAACGACATTTGTTTTCTTGCTCATTGATACAGAAAGGGTTAGCAAATCTTTAGACGCCTTGGCAATTTTAGCTGCTAACTCTTCGATTTCTAAAGCTGCAATACTAAAATCATCTCCGACTTCTCCAGCCCTGGCTGCTTCGATGGATGCATTTAGAGATAAGAGATTGGTTTGTTCTGCAATACTGTAAAAGGAATTGACAGTCTGCTGAATCTCATCAAGGAGTTCTTTTAATTCCTTGAGATGATTAGAAATCTCTTGAAAATATTGACCTTTTCCAAATGAATTCGTTTGATAATTTTTTATTTTCTCCGAGTCCGCGAGTAATAAATCCCGGGAGCTTTCGAGGGCGTCCTGAAGGCTAAAAGCCTCATTTTGTGATACCACAAAATCACTATTGATAAGTTGAATTTGTCCCGATAAATCAGGGTATTGATCTAATTTGTGGTAAATTTGATTGGCCAGTCCACCCAGATTTTGTTTAATATTGACATGTTGTCCTTCATTTTTATTAACCCATTCTCCCAATTGATGGATAGTAGGGGTAAATTCATCTATTTTCCCCAAAATAATTCGATAGCGATCCCCTAAGCGTCGCAAATAGTCTTTCAAAGAAAGCTGCAACTTTTCCAACTCAACGGTTTGATAAGGCAAAACTCCTGGATTTATTTCTCCATGCTTAAGTCTCTCAGCAACATTTTCAAAATGTCGAATAGCATTTTGATGATTTTGTCCTTCATGGATCATTGCCTTTAATAAGCTAAAAAGCCCGATGAGGATTAAAAAAAACAGTCCCAGTTCCGTGAAGCATATTCTTCGATAAACAGCTGTAGCGGCTTGATGCCTTTTAATATTGAGCCGGCTTTGATATTGATGTAAAAAGTCCTGAACTTTTCTGGCTTGTACTTGTATTTCCGGAGAATTTATCTGAGAAGAGGCATTTAATAAATGATTAAGTCTCTCTATGTGAACTTTCAATGGCTTTAAAACACGATAATTTTCAGTGACCGCTAATTGATGAGCTAATTTTTTTGTTTTAATAAAATCCTTGTAACTTCCACCATCACTTACAAACCCGTCATCATAGAAAGCCCGGAGATTTTTTAAGTCCATTTGCAAATCATAAATAATTTCCGCTTTTCTTTGATAAGTTTGATAAATTCCGTGAATCTGAATATTCATCGCTATTATTAAAGAAAAGCCCAATAAAAATTCCAATCCGCTTAAAACCAAAAAAGCTATAAGAAAATTTCTAAACCGAGTAACTGTAGAAGGTTTATTGATGTTTTGCCACAATTGAGAAAAAGGTATCCACGACTTCTTTTCAAGCAAGTGGGTTAAACGTTTAAAAGGCCTGGGTTTAGTTTCCAAATTTTTTTGGATAATATTCATTAAAAATTCCCCCTGCAAGGCCGTTTCTAGCGGAACCCTGCCTCAGAAGGTAATCGGCTTACCCTCCGGTTTCTTAAAATAATTTGTTCCTTACTTTAAATCATAGAACTTTCTTGCCTCAGTCAGCTAACAAAGCTAGCTGAGTACCCGTCCAAAGCAACGAAGTTAAGCACGTTAAACAATAGGAAATTATTGTCGAAGTATAACGCTTCTGTACCAAGGTAAAAATTTAATTACTAGGTAGACGAAAATTCAACTTTCTTTCTTGTAATGTCATCAACCGGCAAACAATAAAGCTCGTTGAATTCTCATAAGTTCTTATGTAGTCTATATTCAATTGAAACAAATCACTCAATTAAATTTATTTTCGGCCGCATTCTTGAAATAGTTTATAGCCGAATCTTAACTGGATGTTAGAATCCCCATAAAAGAATCTAACCCGCCTAGAAGTTTGGCTGCTAAAATGAAAATATTTGATCGGCATTGAGCAGGACAACCCCTCTTTGTTGTAATAAATCAATGGCGCCATCAACATCCTCAACTCGAAAAACGACAACCGCTTTCTCATGGGATTTCCCGACAAAAGCATACATATACTCGATGTTTATTTTACCGGTATCAAGAAATTGAAGAACTTCCGCAAGTCCGCCGGGCTTATCCGGAATCTCAACCGCAATAACTTCTGTTTCACTTACGGTAAGGCCTTCAGATTTTAAAATCTTAATCGCTTCTTGGGGGTCACCGACAATCAGCCTGAGGATTCCAAAATCGGTCGTATCGGCAATTGAAAGTGCCCGAATATTAATATTATGTTTTCCTAAAGCCTTCGTTATTCCAGCCAGGCGACCGGACTTATTCTCCAAAAAAACTGAAATTTGTTTTACCTTCATTCACAGCGGTCTCCTTTCTCACTCTATTTTATGATTCCTTGGATTAACAAAAAAACTCAATTATCATTTTGCTTTCATCTTCTTTTTCTTCAATTAGCAAAAGATCCCTTCAAATTGCAATAAATTATCTTCTTTAGCCGGAATAGACATCACGGCGATCAATAATCCTTTTAGCCTTTCCTTCGCTGCGGGCAATTGTCTTGGGCTCAACCAATTTAATTCGGGCCGAAATTCCCAATGTGCTCTGCATTTCCCGATGGATAAGCGCCTCAACTTCTTCTAATTTACGAACTTGATCCGAAAATAGCCTTTCTGATACTTCAACCCAAATCTCCAGATCATCCATATTCCCATCACGGTCGACTACTAATTGATAATGGGGTTCAGCCTCGCCAATTTCCAGTAATACGCTTTCAATTTGTGACGGAAAAACGTTAACTCCCCGAATGATTAACATATCATCGGTCCGTCCCATAACCCGGTTCATCCGTAGGTGAGTTCTTCCACAACGGCAAATCTCATTATACAAAATGCTAATATCCCGGGTCCGATAGCGAATTAACGGTAAAGCTTCTTTCGTTAAACAGGTAAACACGACTTCCCCTTTCTCACCATAAGGCAAAACCTCACCCGTAGCCGGATCAATAATTTCTATCAAAAAGTGGTCTTCCCAAACATGCAGACCATTTTGTTCGGAACATTCACCGGCAACACCCGGTCCAATAATCTCACATAAGCCATAAATATCATAAGCCTTAATATTCAATTTTTTCTCAATCTCTTTGCGCATATTGTTGGACCAAGGTTCAGCTCCGAAAAAACCTTTTCGCAAAGGAAATTCTTGGATGTTGATCCCTTCTTCAACTGCAGTTTCAGCCATATATAATATATAGGAAGGAGTACAGGCAACGGTCGTCGTTCCAAAATCAGCCATAATCTGTAATTGCCGTTTGGTATTACCGCCGGATATTGGAACAACAGTGGCTCCGATTCTTTCAGCTCCATAATGAGCCCCCAGTCCCCCTGTAAATAGGCCATAACCATAAGCGACCTGAACAATATCTTTACGGGTTACTCCACCCGCTCCCAAAGTTCGGGCCATAACCTCAGCCCAGATTCCAATATCATTCTTGGTATAACCGACGACCGTCATTTTACCGGTAGTGCCTGAAGAAGCTTGAATTCGGACTATTTCCTCCTGCGGGGCGGCAAATAATCCAAACGGGTAATTATCCCGTAAATCCTGTTTCGTGGTAAAAGGAAGCTTTTGGACATCTTGGAAGCTTTTAATATCTTCCGGTTTTACTCCGGCTTCATCAAATTTCCTGTGATAAAAAGGAACATTGTTATAAACACGCTCCACCGTTTTTCGAAGCCGCTCTCCTTGAAGCCTTTGGAGTTCAGCCCGTGGTATGGTTTCCATCTCTTGATTCCACATTATAAATTCCTCCGTTTTCTAATTAATCTCCAAAATCCATTCTCATAAAAAAGGTGTCCCCTCTACTTTTTGTAATTAATCGATAGAGTCGAAATCCCCCCATTTCCATTTGCATGTTGAAAGTAGATTAAAATTCAGGAAAGCTACCCATTCCAATCAAT
>DNPQ01000306.1:5464-6483 GCA_003501335.1 Bacillota bacterium | reverse complement strand
CCGGTATAATTGGTATAATTATAGACTGCATAGGCTATGGCAGCATTGCGATGAATTTCTTCAAAGGTAATTTCCCATTCATTATGGCACTCCTGACCGTCCATCGTCACCATAGGAAAAAGGGCCCCTTTTAACCCAAGCTTAGCTGCATTCTGTTTAGCCTGCTCCAACTGCAAATAACGGTAATATAAAAGATTCCTGGCAACTTCGGCATTGGTATACAAATAAAACGGAAAACAAAAGGCTTCTGTATCCCAATAGGTGCTGCCGCCGTATTTCTCACCGGTAAATCCCTTGGGACCAATGTTTAACCTGGGGTCTTTGCCGGTGTAAGTTTGGTTCAACTGAAATATATTATAGCGGATACCTTGTTGAGCTTTGGAATCCCCTTCGATCACCACATCGCTCTCCTGCCATTTTTGTTCCATCATCCGGTAATGTTCATGAAACAATTCATAGTATCCTTTAAAAACAGCCCGGTTCAATATCACACGGGTGGTATCGATTAGTTTGGCTTCCGCATAATCACGGGAGGTACAAACAGCAACAAACTTTTGAATTTCAACTTCATGCCCGTATTGAGCGGGCACTTCAAAACGGAAACCCACATTTCTTTCAGAAGAAAATAATTCTTTAGCCGGAGTTATTTCGGCACCGTCCACCAGTATTTTAGCGCTGGCAGCAGCAGCCACCAGAAAGTTGCTTTTCTTGGTTTGCATAACCAAAAGTGCCTGTTCAAAATCGGCAGTCCGGGTCATTTCTTCCCAGAAATTCTCCCCGTAATTGGCATCTTCATTGACCACGTTTCCATCCAAGTATGGAACGAAAGAAATAACTCCAGTATAATTCAGGGGACGGATCTGAATCCGGATACAAGCCAATTCGTTTTCAGCCATACTTAAAAACCGGGTAAAAATGAACGAAGTTTCTTTGCCGTCTTCCTCTACCCAGGTAAAAGAGCGCGTTAGCTTACCTTCCCGCATATCCAGTTCACGTTGGAAATCTTTGATGCGGATCTT
>DNPQ01000306.1:0-5076 GCA_003501335.1 Bacillota bacterium | reverse complement strand
GGATAATAAACTCCGGCCACATAGGTCCCCTTAAGGCTATCGCCGGAATAACCTTCTTCAAAGAATCCCCTCAGTCCCATATGTTCATTACCCAGACTAAAAATACTTTCAGAAAAACGATTCGTACTGGGGTCAAATCCTTCTTCAATGATTTTCCATTCATCGATTTTGAATTTATTAATCATAAAGGCCTCCACGAAAGGTAATAAAATTCATCGTAACATAATAAGTTAACAGTACCAAGTCAGTTAAAAAACATAATTGTTTTTAAACATAAATGTTTTATCCAATTTATACAATAATATTATTATATAAGTGATGATTCTGGAAAGTCAAGCAAACGTTTGCACATAATTATAAGCTTGCGTATGATATTATGAATTACAATCCTTTTAAACTTCCGGATCCTTTACTTTGGCAGGAATTCAATAAACGATCCAGAATATACTTGATGAATCTAAGGTTAGTGCCATCAAACCGATAGATTTCACTATCATTCTTAGAAAATTGCGCAATCGTTTTTCTGAAAGGTTAATCCATGACAACCATAAAAGATGTCGCTAAATTAGCCGGAGTCTCTCCTTCTACGGTTTCCCGGGTTATAGCCGATAACCGGCGAATCAGTCCCGCTACCAAAGAACGGGTTAAAAAATTAATGACCGAACTGGATTATCATCCCAATATGATTGCCCGCAGCCTCATCAATCGTTCCAGTCATACCTTGGGCTTAATTTTATCCCGTTCGACAGACAGCGCTTTTTCCAATCCGTTTTTTTCAGAAATCATCCGGGGCATCAGCGCCATAACCCAGAGCCACCATTATAATTTAATGCTGGCAACTGCCGAAGACTATGCGGAAGAGGCCCGGCAATGCCTGCGGATGGTCACCGAAAAGCGCGTCGACGGGGTACTCTTGCTCGCCTCCCGGGTTAATGATGAGTTAATTCCGGAATTGATCAGCAACAACTATCCGTTTGTGGTCGTGGGCAGGGCTCCGGATTTGCAAAAATGTTACTCGGTGAATAATGACAACATTCAGGCAGCCTATACGGCAGTCCGCCATTTGTTCAACCTGGGCCATCAAAAAATCGCGCTTCTTAACGGTCCCGAAGAATATATCCTCTGCCAGGACCGGTATGAAGGTTATCGCTTTGCTTTTCGGGAATTTGGGATTGAGAACGATCCTTCCCTTGTTAAAAAAGGAAGTTTTTCGCAAGATGACGGTTATCGGCTCACATTGGAATTATTGGATTCAGCTTCTCCACCGACTGCCATTTTTGCGGTTGATGATTTAATAGCCATTGGCGCCTATAAGGCCATTAAGGAAAAAGGGTTACGGATTCCTGAAGATATTGCCGTCGTCGGTTTCAATGATGATCCATTAGCCTCCGTCATCGAACCCAATTTGACCACCGTCCGGATCCCAATCTATAAGATGGGAGTCGCTGCTTCAACAATGATCATCGATTTGTTACAAAGCCATGATATTTTTCCGGCTCAAAAAATCCTGTCATCCGAGTTGATAATACGTGATTCCTGTGGTTCAAAAAAGAAATCTTTATAAACTACGCATTTAAAAATTTTTTACAATTTTCTTGAAGCGAGAAGGATATAAAAAAATGGAAGCGCATATTTTTAATAAATTGTGCAAACGTTGGCGCAAATGCTATATTTTGGTTTCTTTCAAAACTAATTGAAAAAAGGAGGGAAAACAAGAATACATATTGCCATTCTCGGTATAAAATTAATTAAAGGGGGATTTTGTAATGAAACGCAAGCTATTCAAGGGGATTTTTTTAGTTTTTGCTTTAGCCCTGATCGGAAGCACCGTTTTCGCAGCCGAGCCTGTTAAATTACATCTCTTTTTCTATAAACAGGAGATTGTCAATCAATTAAAAGAAATGACCGAAGTTTTTTCCAAAACTCATCCGAACATTACAGTCGATTTAGAAATTGTTCCCAACGACAGTATGACCGTGCTAAAGACCCGGATGTCCAGCGGTCAAGCCCCGGATATCATACAACTGCAATCTTATGCCAATGTTTTTGAATTTGCCAATGCCGGATGGTTATTGGATCTTTCAAAGGAACCGGTTATCAGTAAAGTAGTACCCAGTACCAAAAACGCTGTCACCTCTAAAGGCAAAGTTTATGCTTTACCGATGGATGTAGCCGGCATCGGTATTATTTATAACAAAAATATCTTCAATAAATACGGCTTAAAACCTCCGATGACTTTTAATCAATTAGTGGCCGTCTGTGCCACCCTTAAAAAGAATAAAGTGACTCCTTTCGCTTCGATGTTTAAGGTCAACTGGTCACTGGGTCATTTCATTTCCATGGTTCACACATCTTTAGCCGGTCCCAAATTAATGCCCTGGATTGAATCGATGAATGCAGGAAAAGGTTCCTATGCCGATCCAATTGATAGCAAACAATTATTTAGAATCCTCGATTTCTATAAAGCCCACTCCGATCCGAAAGCCGCCGAATTTGACTGGAATGAACAACAAGCTTCCTTTGCCAAGGGCGAAGCGGCTATGATGGTTCAGGGTTTATGGTCCTACGGCGCGGCAATTAGTACCAATCCCAAATTGAAATGTGGTTTTGTTCCATTCCCTTGTACGAATAATGTCAAAGATACCAAATTATATGCCGATGTCGATTCTACTTTTGCCCTCTCGGCCACGTCCAGCCCAGAAAAAACGAAAGCTGCCAAACAATTTCTCGAATGGCTGGCGACTCCGGAAGCTATTAAAATATGGGTCGAAAAATGCAAACTGGTTCCGACTTTCAAAGGCGCTAACGTAAAATCGATGGATGCCCCATTCCAGGATCTTGTTTCCTATCTCAGCTCCGGTAAAACAAATCCTTGGGCTTTCTCTATGTATCCGGTAGCTGCCTATGAGGATGCTGCTAAAAATGGCGCCCAGGAGTATATTTTCGGCAGAAAAAATCCTGAGCAAGTCATTCAATATATCGATGAAACCTGGAAAAATTCACTTAAAAAATAAGTTTAGCATGAAAGAAGGATCAGAAACTGTCCTAAACGGAATTTAAAATCAATTCCTATTTAAACTGCCTTTTGGGACAGTTTTTCTTCTTTTCGATAGAAAGGAGCCCCCATGATCGCTTCGAAGAAAAATAAGATCTTTTATTTTTGCCTATTTTTAGCGCCTGCTTTTTTGCTCTATTTATTCTTTTTCATTATCCCCCTCTTTCAAGGAGTCCAATATTCATTTACTGATTGGAACGGAATTGTCCCGGAAATCCCTTTTAACATGAATAAGGCTGATTTTGAAACGGGTGTCGCCAGCAAGCTTCATAACCGAACCGATCTGAAATATATCCGCAAATATTACATACTGGATCCATCAAGCGGCAATTATAATCTAACCAACTGGATTCAGGAGGGCAATACCAACCGCCAGATTACCACCGGCGAGAAACGAAAACTCAAACAGATTCTCAAAAAAGTCGGTATTAGCTCGATTCATTATGTCGGGTTGCAAAATTATCGCGACATGTTTCAAAAAGACGAAAGATTTGTACCGCGAATTGCAAAGAACTTCCTCTTCAATGAGTTCGACGATTTGCCAAAGGCTATTGACGCCACGGCTTTTCA
Source organism: Bacillota bacterium (assembly GCA_003501335.1). Lineage (GTDB taxonomy): Bacteria > Bacillota > UBA4882 > UBA8346 > UBA8346 > UBA8346. Next base: position 1,451 of record DNPQ01000306.1, on the reverse strand, counting down.
TAAAGATCTTTACAATCACATCACCGCAAAAAGCGATCGCCGTTTTTTACTTGAATTTTATAAATATAATCCTGCAAAGTCATCCTATGGACTCGCTCATAACCTTTCCGATCATGACAGTGACAAACTGAAGACCCTGATTAGTGAAAATATGTACCAAAATACGCTAATTCCCGGTGTCATCGGCTTCACTTTATTCTTTGTCTTTTTCAATGTAATCTTTTCCAACCTTTTGGCGTTTATTTTAGCATTAATCCTGGATACCAAAATGAAAAGCCGGAATATCCTGCGTTCAATTTTTTTCCTGCCCAATGTCCTTAGTTTAATTATTGTGGCCTTTATCTGGTCTTTTATTTTCAGATTAATTTTACCGGCCATTACCGGCATTTCTGTGTGGCTCGGAAATCCCGACCTTGCTCCCTGGGCGGTTTTAATGGTGACAATCTGGCAAGGATGCGGCTATTTAATGATCATTTATTTGGCCGGTCTGCAGACCATCCCCACTGATATTCACGAAGTCGCCGAAATTGACGGCGCAAACTGGCGCCAGCGCCTTTTCCGGGTCACTATCCCGCTATTGATGCCCTCCATTACAATTTGTCTTTTTTACAGCCTCTCCAATTCCTTTAAGTGTTTTGATGTATTATTGGCTCTGACCAGTGGCGGGCCCGGATATGTAACCACTTCAATCGTACTGGATATCTATTTTAATGCATTTAATAACAACTTATTCGGTTATGCTACTGCCAAAGCTGTACTACTTTGCCTGGTTATTATTGTTATCACCGGCATTCAGCTGTTTCTGATGAAACGGAGGGAAGTTGAACTATGAACAATTTGCTCGAAATACATTCCAAACCCAAATCCCGAATGGTACTGCGAAAATACGGAATGGTTATCTTCGAAGTTGTAATGATCGTAATTGCAATTTTGTTTTTATTTCCGGCTTTATTAACATTACTCAATTCATTCAAATCCGATGCGGAGATTGTTTTAAACCCCATCTCTTTTCCGAAATCAATCCATTTTGCTAATTATATCGAGGCCTGGAAAACGACAAATTTCCCGGTGGTGTTGGTGAATACTTTCATTATCACCGCCGCCAGTACTGTAGGGATCTTACTGGTCAGTTCCATGGCCGCCTACGTCATGGTTCGTTCCAAGTCTAGGCTAAGCTGGTTATTTTTCCTGGTCTTCACTTTCTCGATGGTGGTGCCGTTCCAGACCTTTATGGTTCCTTTGGTTCAAACTGCCAAAGATTATGACCTGCAAAGCATTTTGGGAATTATTCCAATTTATATCGGCCTGGGTTGTCCGCTGGCAATCTTTATGTATCATGGCTTTATCAAAGGAGTACCGGTGGAAATTGAAGAATCAGCCGCAATCGACGGGGCCTCCACCTTAAGAATATTCTTTCAACTTGTCTTTCCGCTCTTGAAACCGGTCTCCGC
>DNPQ01000129.1:715-6937 GCA_003501335.1 Bacillota bacterium | reverse complement strand
CAAAATCAGGGGTGTATCCACTGTGAGAGTTACTTTTGCCATACAGTCCAGTATTTTTTCAAGAGTACAGCCATTGCGTAACGCCCGAACACCGGCTTGTTGAATCACCAGACCATCCGCCACCGGATCGGAGAAAGGCACTCCCACTTCAATCAGGTCGGCTCCATTTTCCGCCAAAAGTTGAATTAACTCGACGGTTTTTTCTAAATTAGGATCGCCCGCCATAATATAAGGAATAAAAGCCTTTTTCTTATTTTGGCGCAACTCTGCAAATTTTTTAGCGATTCGGTTCATAATTTCACCCCCAGCACATCGGCAACCGTATAAATATCTTTATCACCACGACCAGAAAGATTAATGACCAAAATCTGATCCTTTTTCATCGTAGGAGCGATCTTCATGGCCTCAGCCACCGCATGGGAGCTTTCCAAAGCCGGAATAATTCCTTCCGTTTTGGTTAAAAATTCAAATCCTTTCAAGGCCTCTTCGTCGGTAATGGAATGATAAACCGCCCGGCCACTGTCTTTGAGAAAACTATGCTCAGGTCCGACACCGGGATAATCCAGTCCGGCCGAAATGGAATAGGCCTCAATCACTTGACCGTCCGGGTCTGAAAGTAGATAACTTAAAGCGCCATGTAAAACTCCGGGTTTTCCGTGGCCAAGACTTGCTGCATGCTCACCGGTTTCAATACCTTTGCCGGCTGCTTCAACCCCAATAAGTTGAACAGAACTATCCGGAATAAACTCATGAAAAATACCAATTGAATTACTGCCTCCACCGACGCAGGCGACAATATAATCCGGCAGTTTCCCTTCGGCCGCTATCAACTGCTGTTTAGTCTCCTTGCCGATAACGGATTGAAAATCCCGGACCATGCCCGGATATGGATGGGGCCCGCCGACTGTGCCGAGAATATAAAAAGTATCGTCGACATTGGCAACCCAATCCCGCAGCGCCTCATTCATTGCATCTTTCAAGGTGCGGTTTCCCGAGGAGACCGGTCTGACTTCCGCTCCTAGTAACTTCATCCGGAATACATTCAAAGATTGGCGGGCAATATCCACCTCGCCCATAAAAACAACACATTCCATCCCGAACTTAGCCGCTACGGTTGCTGTGGCCACCCCATGCTGCCCGGCACCGGTTTCTGCAATAACTTTTTTTTTACCCATCCGTCTCGCCAGTAAAATCTGGCCTAAAGTATTGTTGATTTTATGGGCCCCGGTATGATTTAAATCTTCTCTTTTAATATAAACTTTACCCTCACCAAGTTCCCGGCTGAACCGATCAGCATAATAAAGTGGTGTCGGTCTGCCGGAATAATTGTGGTATAAATTTTCTAACTCAGCGATAAAATCCTGATCCTTTGCGTATTTTTGATAGGCTGTATCAAGTTCATCAAGAGCTGCCATTAAAGTCTCGGGTACATACCGTCCGCCATAGGATCCAAAGTACCAATCCTGTTGTTTCGTATACAATGAATTCACTCCTGTCCATAACAATAATTTACAGCTTCACTTTGAGGGGCTAATTTTTGTAATACCAATATTTCTTCGGCATCTGAATACAGTCAATCCCAATCATCTTTACTCACGCTCCTTGAATATCAGCACTTTTTAGATTAGCCATTAATTGTTTGATTTTCATAGGGTCTTTAATTCCCGGTTTCAGCTCAACACCGCTTGAGAGGTCGATTGCCTCCGGTCTGGCGGTTTCAACAGCGTTGATGATATTTCCCGGATTGAGACCACCGGCTAAAATCATCGGATACCCTAAACTTCGAAAACTTTGAAACAGGCTCCAGTTAAAAGTCTGTCCAGTACCGCCGGGAATTTCCTTCATAAAGCTGTCGATCAAAATAGCCCGAATCGGAAAATCACGCCAGGCCAGATCCGGTTCATCCAAACCGGCTTTAAACGCTTTGATAACTCGGCCCGGTAAAAATTCAGTTACAGCTTGGCTTTCCCCTCCATGAAGCTGAGCCAGATCAAGATGGCAATCTTTTAAAATCTCCCGGATAACCAACGGATCTTCATTGACAAAGACACCAACTTTCGTAATAAAAGGCGGTACTTGGCGTGATATCTCATAAACCTTGGCCACAGTGACCTGCCTTTTTGAAGGCGCAAAGATAAAACCCAAGGCTGATGCACCATGACGGACACAAGTTAAAGCATCTTCAAGATTGGTGATTCCACATATCTTAACAGGAATCATGAGAAACCCCCAATAAATCCTGAATTTGTCGCTGCGGATCTTTTGCGGTCACAATGGATTCACCGATTAAAACAGCATTCACACCAGCTCCAGCAAGTTCCTCGATATCATGGCGATTTTGAATACCACTTTCCGAGACAATTGTAATCTCATTCCGCTGTGAAATGGGAATTTCCGCTAATAATTGATACGTTGTAGCCAGCGTCACCTCAAAAGTTTTGAGGTCCCGGTTATTGATTCCGATAACTCTCGCTTCTGCTTCCAATGCAATTTCTAACTCAGCGTAGTTATGTACTTCAACTAAGGGCGTCAACTCTAATGACAAGGCTACTTTCAATAAAAAATGAAAATCTTCTTTTGAAAGCGCTGCTATAATCAGAAGGACTGCGTCGGCTCCTCCAATTCGGGCCTCTACTAATTGATAGGGATCAAGAATAAAATCTTTTCGTAAAACCGGAGTTTTCAAGGTCGCTTCTTTCACTTGTTTTAAAAACTCAAGTGAACCCTGAAAAAATTTTTCATCGGTAAGAACTGAAATCGCTGCCGCCCCTCCCGCTTCATAACTTTTTGCCAAAACGGCCGGATTAAAATTCGGACATAAAAGTCCTTTAGAGGGCGAAGCTTTTTTAACCTCCGCTATCAAGCGAATGGTCTCTCCACGGAGACTTTCACCAAAAGAGCGGACCGGAGCACAACGGTATAACGACCGTTCCAATAAACGAAGCGAAGCATTTGCTTTTTTGGAGGCAATTTCGTTTTTTTTAACGTTCAATATTTCGTCTAAAAACATGGTTCCCCCCATCAAACAGCAATTTTTCGCAATTGTTGCAGCTTTTCATAAGCCCGACCATCTTGAACGTATTGACGGGCCATAACAATACCGTCTTTAAAATCCGGTGCAACACCTGCCACCATCAAAGCTGCGGCGGCATTGAGTAATACCACTGCCAAAGGAGGTCCCTGTTCCAATCCGTTTAAAATTCGTTCAGTTAATTGAGCATTATCGCTTGGTGTTTCTCCTCTTAACAACTCATTGGAGGCGGGTTCCAAACCAACATCCTCAGCCCGGAATGTAAAGTTTTCAATAGTTTCATCATGTAAGTAGCTGACTTCATTGATTCCTTCCAGGGATAATTCATCGAGCCCTCCGCCTCCATGAACCACCATGGCCCGTTTAGCGCCTAATTTTTTCAGGACTTGAGCTAAGACTTCCGTGAGGGAGGCATCATAAACACCGAGCAATTGGCAATTGGCGCCAGCCGGATTGGTCAACGGCCCCAAAACATTAAAAATAGTCCGGAAACCGAGTTCACGACGAGGCCCCACAACATGTTTCATCGCTGAGTGAAAAGCCGGAGCAAACAAAAAGCCAATACCGGCTTCTTTTAAGCACTTTTCAACACGCTCCGGGGATAAATCAACTTTAATCCCCAATGCTTCTAACAGATCCGCGCTACCGCAACGGCTCGACATGGCCCGGTTACCATGCTTGGCTACTGGAATACCGGCTGCCGCAACAATAAAAGCAGCCGTGGTCGAAATATTAAAAGTATTGGAACCATCTCCACCGGTTCCGCAAGTGTCAATGACAACCGGCGCTTCATACTTCACCTTTAAAGCTTTTTCCCGCATTACTTTAGCTGCACCGGCAATCTCAGTAACCGTTTCTCCTTTCACCCTGAGTGCGGTGAGAAAACTGCCGATCTGGGCTGCCGATGCCTGCCCATCCATGATAAAATTCGTCGCCTCTACCATCTCAGCTTCGCTCAGATCTTCTTTACGGATCAACTTGGCTAAACTTTCCTTTAACATCTTGGCTCATCTCCTCAAACGAATTTTTTAATTTAAACCTGTATCTTCCGACCCACTTCCAAAAAATTAGCCAACAATTGCTTACCAACTCCTGTAAAGATGGATTCCGGATGAAATTGCACCCCAAAAGTCAAGTGTTTACGGTGTTGTAATCCCATAATTAAGCCATCATCCGTTGTAGCAGTGATTTCCAGTTCATCCGGGAAGGAGTTTTTCTCCACCACCAACGAATGATAACGAACTGCTTCAAAGGTTTCCGGCAGGCCCTCAAAGATTCCCCGCCCGTTATGATGGATGGCTGAAATCTTACCGTGGACCGGAAAAGGCGCCCGGATGACTTTCCCACCGAATACTTCACCGATGCACTGATGCCCCAAGCAAACTCCAAGCAGCGGTATTCTTCCAGAAAAATATCGGATGGCCTCAGGGGAAATCCCGCTTTCTTTTGGAGTACAAGGCCCGGGAGAAATCACCAAATAATCAGGGTGCAATTCTTTTAGCTCTTCCAAAGTAATCTGATTATTGCGCCAAACTTTGATATCGGCTTTCAATTCCCCCAAATATTGCACTAAATTATAGGTAAATGAATCATAATTATCGATAATGACTAACATGCTCCCCCTCCCACTTTTGCCAATGCCGTCAGTAATGCACCTGCTTTATTCATCGTTTCCTGATACTCGTTTTCCGGAATCGAATCGGCTACAATTCCTGCCCCTACTTGACATACAGCTTGCTGATCTTTGAATAAGACTGTCCGGATCGTAATACAAGTATCCAGGTTTCCGTTAAATCCCAAATATCCGACAGTCCCGCCGTAAAAGCCCCGTTCAATCGGTTCCATTTCTTCGATAATTTCCATGGCTCTAACTTTAGGCGCGCCGGAAAGAGTACCTGCCGGAAATACAGCTCTCAATAAATCGACTCCTGAATAGCTTGGCATGAGTTCACCCTGAATGGTTGAAACAATATGCATGACGTGAGAATAATTTTCAATATTCATCAAATCGGTGACTGCTACAGTGCCAAACTTGCAAACCCTTCCCAAATCATTACGACCCAAATCAACCAACATGGTGTGTTCAGCCCGCTCTTTTTCATCCGTTATCAATTCTTTACGCAATAGTTGATCTTCGGCTGCGGAAATACCCCGGGGCCTTGTTCCGGCAATTGGTTTCAAAGTGACAATTTGTTCTTCTTTCCGGACCATCACTTCCGGAGAGGAACCGGCTAATTGAAACTCGCCAAAATCAAGATAAAACAGATAAGGAGATGGATTAATGGTCCGGAGTAAACGGTAGAATAATAAGGGATCACCATCAAACGGCTGCTCAATCCGTTGTGACAAAACGACTTGAAAGGCATCTCCCGCATTGATATATTTCTTAATTTGTTCCACCCGTTTCATATATTGTTCTTTCGATAATGAACAGCACTCCGTCACTTTTTTGCTCTCCTGAAAGTCACTTAATGGTTGCAAATCGATGGGGTTGTGAAATTTATTTACAATCGTCTCCAGCTCATGGACAGCATTTTGATATGTTTCTGCCATCCTGCTCCGATCCACTTTTGCCAATACAATAATCGTTATTTTATGGGACACATGGTCAAAGGTTGTCAGATATTTAGGGATAATCCAGTAGAGATCGGGTGTTTGGAGCGCTGCCTGATTCGTGCATGGAATCTTCTCAATTTGACGGACATAATCATAACCGATATACCCGACAGCGCCGCCAAAAAATTTTTCCTGCCGGATAGTAGGCGCCACTTTCAAAGAATCCAAAGTCTGATTCAGGACTGTCAACGGATCCCTATCATTAACGAGAGTGGTTGAATCTTCATAAAGAATTTCACTCCGATTCCCACTGGCTTTAAAAGTAACCAAAGGATTCCAGCCAATGAAAGAATACCGTCCAACCTGTTCTCCCCGTTCAACGCTTTCCAGCAAAAACCGTCCGGTACCTTCAGACAATTTTGTAAAAACCGTCACCGGAGTTTCCGAATCGGTAATAAACTCCGCCTGGATCGGAATGTATTGATAATCTTTGTTTGTAAAAATCTCCGCAAATTTTTCGAAGGTAGGCAAAATCTGGGACTTTATCTGGGGTATCATTCTTTTCTTTGGTAATTTTAATTCTTTCATCAAATCGGCAAATTCATGGAAGTTCAAAGATTGTTTGCCATCAGAAA
>DNPQ01000129.1:0-405 GCA_003501335.1 Bacillota bacterium | reverse complement strand
TGGCACCGGCCGAAAGAGCGGCTTTTGACACCGGGATGACCAAATCACTGCGACCGGTTCCATGGCTGGGATCGGCAAAAACCGGTAAATGGGTCAATTGTTTGAGCAGAGGAATTGCATTAATATCTAAAGTGTTCCGCGTCATCGTTTCAAAAGTCCGGATTCCCCGCTCGCAAAGAATAACTTCTAAATTTCCTTCGTACAAAATATATTCCGCCGCTTGGAGCAGCTCCTGAATCGTGGCTGACAATCCTCTCTTCAATAAGATTGGCTTTTGAATCCGTCCAACAGCCTTCAACAACTCAAAGTTTTGCATATTGCGGGCTCCGATTTGAATCACATCGACAAAGTCCATGACTTGGGCAATCTGCTCACTGCTAGTTACTTCCACTACGGTAAATAAAC
>DNPQ01000481.1 GCA_003501335.1 Bacillota bacterium | reverse complement strand
TGGGCGATTGCCCGAACGGTTCGGGTGATTACCCGGATGACTCGGGTATTTTTCTCCGTGATCGCTGTGGTTTTTGAAGGGATGAAAAAGTGCGAAAGTAGGGAATTTGGGCGTAACCTAAAGCAAGTCAAGAAAATTCTTATACCACAGAGCACACAGAGTAAACCGTTATTCCATTTAAAAAAATTGGGAGGCTTTTACGGTTAATGGAAGGCTTCATTTTTTTTGGCCCTTTTGCCCCTCATCCCCTCATCGGTTCGTTTCCCCAGTTCAGTGCCCTATTGTGTTGGAATCATTTTGGGGAGGTAGCTTAAAGTCCCTGCTAGAAATGTTTATGAGGGGCATGAGGGGGATGAGAGCGTAAAAAATATAAAGGATGTTTTGAAATTTTTTAAAGCAAGGGTTTTTTATTTTTTGGGCCACATGGACCACATGACCAACATGGATTTTTAAAATTCGTGGTATGTGGGGCATGTTGGCTATGTTGGGGAAAAAATAAAAAACGGATGGAAATTTTGAGTCGATGGGGGCCTGGGAAGCCATAAGTGGAAGGGTAATAGCTTAAAACTACCCTAGCCCTTAAAGGGTATTCGCACAATTTTTAGGCCTTGACGGTTGTGCTTCGAAGTTCGATAGACTGCCTATGGGCTTTTAATTCCAACCGATACCCTGAAAACGATACATCATTTTCTAAAGAGTTGTAATACAACTCTATTTTAAAGGGGAAGGGTAATTGGCCTAAATATCCCGGCTTTTTATTTCTTGAATCTTTTTCTGATACCGATTGAAGGAAAGAATGAAATCATATTGAAAAAAAAAGAAAAACTTTATGATACACTTTTGCCCAATATTTTAAAAAGAATTTTAGGGAGTGATTTTCCATGCACTATTATCATGTGGATGTATTTTCGGAGAAGCCCATGAATGGGAACGGACTGACCGTTGTTTTTCCCGATAAGCATCTTGAAACGGGAACTTTATTAAAAATAGCCCGGGAATTGCGGCAATTTGAAACGATTTTTATTTTTCCGCCCAATACCGACGGGAGTTTTCCGGCGAGAATATTTACTATGGAGGAAGAGTTGACTTTTGCAGGCCATCCGATTTTGGGGGCCGGAGCGGTATTGCACCGCCTATCGGAGGATGCCGGTGCGGAAATGCAGATTCGCTTGCGTCTACCTGAGAAGGATGTAGAGATTCATAGCCAATACAGGGATTCTGCTTATTTGGAAACCATGGATCAAGGAATCCCTCAGTGGATAAGCACGGTCGGCTCTCAATTTTACCAGGAGATTGCTGAAAGTTTAAGCCTTGAAGCTTCTCAAATCGATAAGCGGTATCCTATTGAAGTTGTATCGACCGGGTTGCCTTATCTGCTGGTGCCGCTGGGGCGGGGCATCGGTGAAGCCAAAATCAGCCATCCGAAATTTGAAGCATTTTTGAATACTTTCGGCGCCAAATTTGTTTATGTTTTTGAAACGGCAACCCTGGAGTGCCGGAGTTGGGATAATTTCGGAATGGTTGAAGATGTGGCGACTGGGAGCGCGGCGGGACCCTTATGTGCCTATCTGGTGCGGAACGGATTTAAAAAGGCCGGGGAAATGGTGGATATTTCCCAGGGAAAGTATGTCGGGCGGCCCAGCGTTATTCAGGCTTGGGTCGACAAGAAGGCCGGACATGTCTGGATTCAAGGGAATGTGGTCTTTTTCGGCCGGGGAGAGCTTGGCTAATTGCGGTAACCGGTTCAAAAACAAAAAAGAACACCGAAGACTATTCCGGTGTTCTTTTCTTATTGAGTTATCAAAGGATTATTTCGTTCCGGCCGCTTTGAGCATATCCACAATCTGGGTGGCATTGGCGGCGGTTGCGATAGAAAGCGCAGTTTCACCTTTGGCGGTTTTTTCATTCACATTGGCTTTTTTGCCAATCAGAATTTTGGCGATTTCTACATTATTGGTCTTGGCCGCATACATCAAAGCGGTGTAACCAGAGCCGTCTTTGGCATTGACATTGGCCTTATTGTCAACCAGCACTTGAACAATGTCTTTGAATCCTTTTTCACTGGCATTGGTTAGAGCGGTATAACCGTAAAAATCATCATTTTGGTTCACTTTGATTTTCTTTTGGGAGAGCAGCATTTTTACGGTATCGGTCTGTCCGTAGTAAGCGGCAAACATTAAAGGAGTCCAGAAACCGACGGCCTTGCCCCGGATCGTTTGATCATGGGAAGCGGCATTGACATCGACCCCTTTGGAGAGCAAAACGGTGATAACATCGTTTTTCCCGTAACGGGCCGCTAAACAAATGGCATCTTTGCAGTCTTCAACATTAATTCCTTTGGATACCAGCGCGCTGACTACTTCCTGGTTACCGTTGACGGCAGCTAGATTGAGGGCGGTGGTGAAGTCTTCGGGATCAATATTTTTTCCCAACAAAGCTTTAATGATTTCAGTTTCATTTTTTTCAGCTGCGATTAAGATTGGAGTGTTTCCGATGCCGTGCAGTTTGCCATTGACATCAGCATCCTTGGCGAGCAGCATTTTGACGATTTCCGGTTGATTTTGGACCACGGCATACAGCAGGGCGGTATCTTTACTATTGTTTTTTACATTGACATCGGCGCCTTTTTGCAGCAACACTTTCACTACAGCCGGGAAACCTTTTTGGCAGGCTTGCATCAGGACAGTCTGGCCATTATCTTTTTTGGAGTTGACATCGGCTTTGGCGTCGATTAAAAGCGGCAGAACATCGGCTGCGCCATTATCGGCGGCTATAAATAAAGGTGTTTGGCCGATAGCGTCTTTGTTATTGGCGTCAGCCCCTTTGGATAACAATAATTTAACCGTTTCGGTAGAGTTCTTAGCGGTAGCCAAGTCCAAGGCCGGGTTTAGGTCACTGGCGTCGGCGCCTTTTTCGAGTAAAATACCGACGACGGCTGCATTGCCATTTTCGGCCGCTGTCAGTAAAGGGGTGGTAAGCTCGCTGGTGCCTTTACGGACTTTAATATTGACGGTAGCGTTTTGGGCAATCAACAGATTAATAATATCAGCTGAACCGCTGCTGGCAGCGAACATTAAGGGCGTCCAGCCGTTTTTCATTTTTGCGTTAACATTGGCGCCCTTGTCGACCAAGACTTGCACGGTCGCCAAATCACCTTTTTCGGTGGCGTTAATTAAAGGGGTCCGGCCGTCTTTATCGGTGGTATTGACATCAGCGCCTTGGGTAAGTAAATCGGTAACCTGGGCGCTATCTCCGTTTTGGCAGCTGGTAAGTAGAGAGGCATTTAAATCCCCTTGATTGGCCGCCGGAGTGGGTGAAGGCGTAGGTGTAGCATTATCGGCCATAACAGTCATGGAAATCATGGCGAGAATGCACATTAAAATAAATCCTAATGATAAAATCCGTTTAAGCATTTTTCAATACGCTCCTTTGCATTGATGGTAAAGCAAAAGATTTTTAACCAAACCGCGCAAAAATCATATACTCCCATCGGGTCCTTGCCCGGATTGGTCTTTGGCCGGGGCTTTTTTGGACTTGGTGAGGACGATGAATTTTCTAGTTTAG
>DNPQ01000083.1:1298-3112 GCA_003501335.1 Bacillota bacterium | reverse complement strand
GGACAGAAGTTAAATCTTTACGCCTGGGAAAAGGAAATCTGCAAGATAGTTTTGCCCAGATTAGTAACAACGAGGTATTATTGCAGAACTGTCATATTAGTCCTTATGATTTCGGCAACCGCTTTAACCATGAGCCGTTGCGTACCAGGAAACTATTAATGCATAAGGCGGAGATTCGTCGCTTGTTTGCCAAGGTCCGGGAAAAAGGCTTAACTTTGATTCCGTTGCAAATGTATTTTAATGAAAAAGGCCGGGTTAAAGTGGAGCTGGCACTGGCTAAAGGTAAAAAACTTTTCGATAAACGGGAGGATATTGCCGAGCGCGATGCCAAAAGGGATGTAGATCGGGCTATAAGGGATCAGCAGAGGAATGGGTAATGCGAATTATTTCTGTTAGAGCCTAAGTTTTAAAATTCATAATATTCAATATAAATATTAGTAAGTTTTGTTTTAAACTTCACTCTTTACCCTTTTTTATGGGGGCGACCGGTTTCGACGGGGAGAGTGGTGGCAAAGATAGCGGGTCGAGGTGCTGTGGCCTCGTTAAACTGCAGCAAGCACATTAAGTGCCAATAATCAAGAATTAGCTTTAGCCGCTTAAGATAACGGCTCGTCCAATCCGGGCTTAACTTGGGAGGCCGGTGCGGACGTCAAATAAACCAAGGCGCTCATTATTCAATTCTCGGAGAATAGTGCTAAGATTATCGAGATAGCCGAAGGCTGGTTCGTCTGTAGACAAGTCCGAAGCAAAATTTAAATTGCAGTCTGTACCCGGAGAAGTCTTTGTTGTTACCTTTTCGGACGGGGGTTCAACTCCCCCCGCCTCCACCAGTATTAAACGCGTCCATTCTTTTTATGGACGCTTCTATAGATAGGAGCGCGCCGCCTCCACCATTAATATTGATAATTATATGAAGAGGCGAAGTCTCACACCCGATATTAAGCTTTTATAAGAGACTAACGTCTTTATTATTAATAAAAATTAAGAGCTTGCAGAGATTCTGCAGGCTTTTTGTACTCGTTCAGGGCTTCGGCCTTTTTTTGTATCCAAAATTTTACATGGAAACTATGCCTGCGTTTTCTATGACCATGATATATATATATATATATTCACTTGAATCCCGAAGACCTTTTGGACCGGGATGAAACGCTGGACAAATATGCCAAATCAGCCGGACAAATGGCTGAGAGCAATGATCAATAAAATAAGAAATACTTAGGATCAATGAAAGTGAAAATGGTGACATGAAAAATGGGACTGGCTCTTTTGAGCCAGCCCCACGTTTCTCTTTGATAAATTTTACTTGGATACCTGCGACAACCAGGATACACCGGTCGGATGCGGATAAAAGCCTTTAACTTTTGGCTGATAGGCCGTTAAAACCGTGGCATGATTGATGAAGACCCAAGGAGCATCCGCCACCAAGATTTTTTGCATTTGTTGATAAATTTTAATCCGGTCTTTTTGATTCAGTGTTCTCGTACCTTCCCTTAATAACTCGTCAACCTTGGGATTGGAATATCTGGCAGTATTTAAGTTGGTAGCAATCTGACTACTGTCGAACAGCGATAAAAAGTTATCAGGGTCGCCATTGTCCCCAATCCAACCCTTAAAACAAGCATCGCCTTCCTCACCTTTATTGACTACATCGAAATATTCCTTCCACGGATAGACCTTAATCGTAGTCTTAACGCCAATCTTTAAAAGCTCGGCTTGGAGGGCTTCAGCCAGTTTCTGTCCGTTGACCGGATTATAGGCGCGGGCTACGGAGTACGTAAGCATGGTAAATTGAAAATGGGGATAACCGGCTTCGG
>DNPQ01000083.1:0-1033 GCA_003501335.1 Bacillota bacterium | reverse complement strand
CAATAATTTTTTGGCTTTTTCCGGATTATACTCCAGCGCTTTTAAAGCAGGGTTATATCCCGGGATAAAACTCGGCAACGGACCGTTGGCGAGTTGCGCGTATCCTTGATACAGATATTTTACAACTTCCGGCCGGTTGATCGCCATGGAAATCGCCTGGCGGACTCTGGGGTCGCTAAAGGGTTTTTTATTACAGAAAAATGCCAGATAATTAATATTCATTCCCGGGCTTTTCAATACTTTCATTCCGCTGGATTCCAATTTTTTGACGTCATTGGGATCCACCCCGTCGATAATGTCCGCCGCGCCGGTCATTAATTCACTGGCCCGGACTGTACTTTCCTTGGTGGTCTTATAAACCACTTCATCCATTAACGCCTTCTTGCCCCAGTATTGATCATTTTTCACTAAAACGATTTGCTGGTCGTGGTCCCACTTCTCAAACTTAAACGGGCCGGTCCCAACCGGATGCTGATTAAAGTCCGGGCCGTATTTTTTTAAAGCAGTGGGGCTGACAACTGGAGCAGCAAAACACATGGCCAGATTCAACAAAAACGGGGCGTAGGGTTTACTTAAAATGAATTTCACCGTATAAGGGTCAACCGCTTCAACTTGTTTGACCGGTTCAAAGGTGAAGGAAGCATAGGGCATATCACTGGTGGCTCGTGGCGGTAATTGGCGTTCAACGCTGGCTTTAACCGCTTCCGCATTAAACGGGGTCCCGTCATGAAATTTAACACCTTTCCTTAGTTTAAATGTCCAAACCAACCCATCGGGCGATTGGGTCCAGGAAGTTGCCAGGCAGGGTTCAACCGCGGTACTGCCCGGTTTGTATTTAACCAAGGTCTCATAGATATTCACGATGATCTTTCCGGATTCAATCTCATTGACATAGGCCGGATCAAGGCCCTGGGGATCCGCTGCCTTGGAATACACCAGAATTTTCGGCGGGGCGGCGAAAACTAGGTTAACGGAAACCGCGACCGCCATTAACACTGCCAATGTAAAAAATAATAACTTACGCATTCATCTT
>DNPQ01000459.1 GCA_003501335.1 Bacillota bacterium | reverse complement strand
GATTCCCCCCCTCATTGAAGGAACGGCTAAGGATAGCCACAAAGGGGCCCAATAAAAAAAAGGTCATCCATAATAAATATCCGCCAAAAGCCGAACTCAACCAGGGAGATTTTTTTAAGCGTAACTTGGGAAGCTCCGCTATGGCACCTGAAAGATTGCGGACTCTTTTGCCCAACAAGCCCTGGATACCAAGAATAGCAGCCAAAATAACTGTTTGAGTAACTGCAATCATTGCCGCCCGGTTAAAATCCAGTCTTTGATTATAGTCGATATAAATGAGCACTTCGAAGGTTTTATATAAATACCCTCCCAGCACTAAAACAATGGTAAAACTGAGAAAAGAATATAAGAAGACCAAAACAAAAAGATAAATCACCGTTGGCATCAGCAGCGGAAAAGTAATCCGCCGCCAGGTCATAAAAGACCGGGCGCCTAAAATTTCTGAAGCTTCAAACAGTTTGGGATCAATCCTTTGCCAGCTCTCTCCTAAAATACGCAGGCAGAAAGTAAAATTATAAAAAACATGAGCCAAAATGATGCCCCAAAAGCCGTATAGATCGCTGAATCTCCAGCTACTATGGGTGAAAATTGTAGAAATTAAATGATTCAAAACGCCGTTATTCCCGTAAAAAACGATCATCCCCAGCACAACCATAATGCTGGGAAACATAAACGGCAACACCATCATACTACGCATGATTTTTTTGCCGGGAAACTCATAACGTCCGAAGAAATATGCTCCAGGCAAAGCCAGCAGCAAACTGATCGCCGCGCTTAAAAACGCTTCTTCCATGGAAAAGGACAGTGTATTCTGAAAAAGCCGGGAACTCACAAACTGTCCCCAATGCGTGAAAGCGTCCCTCGTAAGGAACGCTTTCACCAAAATAATCAGTACCGGCAAATAAAAAAGGACAAAAGTAAAGCCGTAAAGGATGGCTCGCCAAGAAAATCTTGAGCCGCTTAAAGAATCTTTATTCATTGATGACCTTTTCCCATTGATCAAGCCAACGTTCTAAATTGTTGGCCACTTTTTCGGTAGGTAAATTTAAAAGCTTTTTTACATGGGCAGCAATCCGGAAACTATCCGGCAACGGAATATCCCGGCGCACCGGGTACATATACTGATTTTCCGGAATCAAACTTTGGAACTGGGGATCCAACACATAATCCGCCAGCGCCTCTGCAAGTTTAGAATTACGGGTCCCTTTGACCACACCCATGGCCTCAATCTGGGCATAGGCCACACCATCAAGAACCAAAGGCTGATACCGTTCGGTATGATCGTGGAGCAAATGATAAACCGGGCTCGTGCCATAAGATAAAACAATCGGAGCTTCACCGTTGGTATACATTCCATAGGCCTCGTCCCACCCCGGGGCAATGGTCAGGATATTCTTTTTTAAAACCCGCCAATAATTGAGATAACCTTTCTCACCATATAAGGCAATGGTGGTCAACAAAAAAATTTGCCCCGGCGAAGACGTTTGGGGATTTTCAATAACGATTTTGCCTTTATAATACGGATCCAGCAAGTCTTTATAAGAATGTGGAATCCGGCCTAATTTTTCCCGGTCATAATTAAACACAATATATCCATAATCAAACGGCGTTAACAAAAAATGGCGATCAAAAATGAGATCCCGGTCAATCCGAGCTGTCGCTTTGGGACGATAAGGCTGAAAAAGATTGTATTTTTGAGCTTTGACCAAATAGTTATTGTCAAGACCAATTACAAAATCAGCGACCGGATTTTGCTTTTCCTGGATCAATTGATTAAATAAGGGGCCGGTATCGGAAAACGACTTGAATTCGACCTTCACGCCAAGGGCTTTTTGAAAATGATTTTGAACCAATTCAATCAATGGTATGGGAAAACTTGAGTATGTATAGACCGTCAGATGCTTTTCGTTTTCTCCAAAGCAAAAAGAACTAAAAAAGAATAAAAGTAAAAACAAACCCCAAAAATACTTTTTCATAATAATACGATAACCTCCCATATATTATTGGGGAGTGCCGTCCCGGGAACAAAATAGCCCTCTTCTTTACTAGAAGAGGGCTTAATATATATCCGCATCCCTACGCCGGCATTATCCGGATCAGGTTTAAAGGGTATAATCTCAGCCCCATCAGGAGCACCCCTCTTGATTACGTTTTGATAATAGCACAGTTAAAAATCAATGTCAATTCAAACGCTATCAGAAACCAAAAAAGTTCCCTGGAAAGGGAAATGAAAAAAAGAATTAAGAAGGTGCGAAACTTTTTTTCTTGAATATTTCTTGATAATCGATTTGATATTTAAGGTTATAATTTTTGATTTAATAATTTATATATGTTATCTTTTAATATGTAAAAATAAATAATTTGGGAATTTTCGGATATAAAATACACTTAAATATTACGTTATTCGTTCCCATATAAGTCCAGGCTTGACGGGAAGCGATATTTAGTATATTTTTGAGTAAGAAAACAATGCGAAACATAAAAAGTGATGGTGAAAACACATGAACGAAATTGAGAAGCAAATGTCTAGTTGTGAACTATGCCCGCGAAATTGTCATGTTGATCGCAATAAAAATGTTTCCGGCTTTTGTGGCGCGGGTATCCGGCCAAAGATAGCCCGAATTGCCCTCCATCACTGGGAAGAGCCTCCAATTTCCGGGGAACGAGGCTCGGGAGCCATCTTCTTTTCAAATTGCAATTTAAAATGTTGTTTTTGCCAGAATTATACTATCAGTCAAGAAAATTTCGGGCGCGAGATCAGTATTGACGAATTAGCGGAGAAATTTCTTTACTTGCAATATAGCGGCGCCCACAACATCAATTTGGTCACTCCATCCCATTTTGTGCCGCAAATCGCTTTGGCAATCCGGATTGCCCGCTTAATGGGCCTGAAAATTCCGATAGTCTATAATACTTCTGCCTATGAAAAAGTCGAAACCCTCAGACTTTTAGAAGGTCTGATCGACGTTTATTTGCCGGATTTAAAATGTGTTTCGCCGGAGGTTGGCCGGCAATATTATGGTGCCCCCAACTATTTCGCCTTTGCCAGTTCAGCAATATTGGAAATGATTCGCCAAGTCGGTCCCGTGGTTTTGGACGATGAGGGCATTATCCGTTCCGGTGTAATCGTCAGACACCTGATTGTTCCAAACGGCGTCCCCGACTCCATTCGTTGTTTGGAGTGGGCCAAGGAATATTTGCCCCAGGGAGTTTATATTAGCTTAATGGCTCAATATATTCCTTTTTATCATGCGGTGAAACATCCTGAAATCAACCGGCGTTTGACAAATGAGGAATATCAGGCGGTGGTAGATAAAATGTCGGAGTTGGAATTTGAAGACGGCTTTGT
>DNPQ01000455.1 GCA_003501335.1 Bacillota bacterium | reverse complement strand
TATTTCATTTATTCCACAGCTAAATTCGGAACATCAATTGACAGTTGCGATGGGGACGACAGTAAGTACAGTGGCCAATAAATCGCAACCAGGTACAAAATGGATACCGTGGGTTGTTAATCGGGATTTTCAGTCGACAATTCGTTTGGAAGTCGGTCAGACTATTCTTCTTTCCGGCCTTTTACAACGGAATGAATATGAAATGATGAAAAAAAGTCCCTATTGTTTTCCAGAATTGGATAAGTTATTTGCCTCGCAAAAGCATTTTGATCAAGCGGGGCCGAATATGACGACAGAAGTAATAGCATTGATTACGCCAAGGCTAGCAGACAAAAACAGTCTTCATTCAAACGAAGCAGAAAACGTTCCTGCATCCTCTGTTCCGACGAAGACTATTGCTGAAGAATCAGCCGGGAACGCGAATCTTCCATCAGATAGCCAAACGCAAGCTGCTGGGAATAACTCATTAAGCCCAAGTCTGGAGGGAAAACTTCCAATAGATGAGGATAAGCCGGAAATTAAAATTAGTTTGGAATCCACAAAAGAAAATTCAAGTCAGGATAAGCAAAAGCCGGATGAGAGTACAATAGTTTCAGATAAAAGAAAATCAAATTCAAAATTTACGGAAATCCACTATCATGTAAAAAAAGGTGATACGATTATCAGTATCGTAAGAAAATTTGCAACCAATCTGGAACTGGTGAAAGCAAAGAATAATTTAAATTCAACGGGTACGATTCGAGAAGATCTTATTTTAATCATCCCGGTTCCCAGTGAACGGATTTATGAATTGAAACGAAAAGAGACTTTATGGCGGATAGCCAAACGTTATGGAACGACATTGGAAGTTTTAAAAGATTTGAACGGAATTAGCGATGAAACGAAAGTGAATGCCGGACAATTAGTAGTTCTACCCCGTGCCAATTCACAAATCGTTAATTCTCAATTTTAGGAGCGTTCTGATGAATTTTAAAAACTATATGGAAGATGTCATCATTGAAATATATAATGATTATAAAAAGCACAATCTTAATTATTGTACCTGTGAACGATGTATGGCCGATACAATAGCAATTGCTTTGACCAAAATGAAGGGCAAATACGCAGTAAGCCCGGAAGGAGAAATTTTTGCTAAAATTTCTCGAGATGATCGACAAGTCCGGGCTGATGCCTTAGTTGTAATTTTGGAAGCAATCGCGCAGGTTGGAAAAAGGCCTAATCATCCATTATAATCTGAATGATAATCTCTAGGGACGCTATTTTATAAGATTTTTATTTAAGATAAACATCACATTGTCCTTTATTAAAATGGATACAAGAATCGCATTCTGTGTCTTCAGCTATTTCTAATGCATCCATTGAACTTTTTAGGGTCTGAATGGGTTGGTATTCAGTACAATCTTGAGCAGTCTGATCATAAAGGACTGCTTTTTTAATTGTCAATTTGCTCACCTCGGGCACCGATTGTTAATACTATTTTACCGAAGCGCTTTTAAAAATATGCAAAATCCGTATATGGAAGTATATATAAGTTGTACTTGTTAACCATAATCAAATCCGGTATAATATAATCATAATTTATTGTGCGGATATTGTCATTTTTGGTATGTTCCTGTCTCCCTGAGTTGTTGGGGGGTTACACGCAAACGTGTGCCCTCTGCGCGGAAAACAACAAAAAGGGGATTATAGAGCACGCACGCGTGGGTGCGATCCTTTTGACAGCACAACAGGAGGTGTTTTTTTTATTGGGTGTTTTTAATAAACAGGAACGTGTTTTTATGATCCCCCTCGGCGGTTTGGGCGAGATTGGTAAAAACATGACGGCTTTCGAATACAATAAGGAAATTATTGTGGTCGATGCTGGTTTGATGTTTCCGGACGAAGACATGCTTGGAATTGATTTGGTGATTCCAGATGTTTCCTATTTAGTCGAGAATAAAGAAAAGGTCAAGGGGATTATACTGACCCATGGTCACGAGGATCATATCGGAGCGTTGCCCTATGTTCTTAAACAAATCAATGTTCCCATTTACGGGACCAAGTTAACCTTGGGTTTAGCCAAAGGAAAGTTTGAAGAACATAATATGGTTCGTTCGGTGAACATGAATTGTGTGAAAGCCGGCGATCAATTTAAACTGGGCAATAATTTTATGATCGAATGTATTCATGTGAATCATAGCATAGCCGACGTTATCGCCTTGGCGATCCATACACCGATTGGAATTATTCTCCATACCGCTGATTTTAAATTTGATCATACTCCGATTGACGGTCAGGTAACTGACTTTCGGAAATTAGCTGAACTGGGAGACAAAGGCGTTTTAGCCCTGCTATCCGATAGCACAAATGTGGAAAATTTAGGCTATACTCCATCAGAACGGGATTTGGCCCATACTTTTGAAGAACTTTTTTTACAGGCCGAAGGCCGCATTTTGGTTACGACATTTGCCTCGAATATTCACCGAATTCAGCAGATATTTGATACTGCTTTTCGACACAACCGCAAGGTATCTTTGGTCGGTAGAAGTATGGTTAATGTTGCGACGATTGCGATCGATCTTGGCTATATGCGGGTGCCTGAGGGTTTATTAATTGACGTTGATGAAATCGAGCGTTATCCGATAAACCAAATTACCATTATTACCACTGGAAGTCAGGGGGAACCAATGTCCGCTCTTTCCAGAATGGCCACTTCGGAACACAAAAAAATTAATATTATTCCCGGCGATACCGTGATTATTTCCGCATCCACGATTCCCGGCAATGAAAAATCAATAGCTCGGACGATTAATCATCTCTTCAAACAGGGCGCCAGAGTTATTTATGAATCAGTTTCCGGTGTTCATGTATCTGGACATGCCAGTCAGGAAGAACAGAAATTGATGATAAATTTGGTAAAACCGAAATTCTTTATGCCGGTTCACGGAGAATATCGGCATTTGGTTCAACATGCCAGATTGGCTGTGGATGTCGGTGTTGAGAGTGAAAACGTCATTATTGCTGAGAATGGCGATTTGGTCGAACTTACCCGTGAAAAAATTAAAGTCATCGGAAAGGTCGCTTCCGGAAAGGTTTTTGTGGATGGGCTCGGAGTTGGTGATGTTGGAAATATTGTTTTACGAGACCGTAAGCAATTGTCGCAGGATGGTATTTTAGTGGTTGTTGTTACCATTGATAAAGAAAGCGGCAAAGTTGTAGCCGGACCGGATATTGTATCCCGTGGTTTTGTATATGTAAGAGAATCGGAAGCTTTAATCGAAGAAGCCAAAGAAAAAGTTAAAATTGCGTTGGAACACTGTTCAGAGTATTCGGATTGGGCGACTATTAAAAACCAAATTCGTGAAATACTTAGTAAACATTTATATGGAAAAATGAAAAGGCGTCCGATGATTTTACCCATTATTATGGAAGTCTGATATTAATTTCCAGTTATTAGTTTAAGTCAAGTTATTAATAAGCAGAGACACATTCCGCGTGTCTCTGCTTACTTTTATAAACGACATCTAGTAAATATGAGTTTTAATTTCTCTTCCGATTATCCTCTTTATTCCTTGAATATGGGCAAATTTTTTTCATTAGGGTTCATCAAAAGGATTTTCTAAATTAGTAAGGATTTGTCGTAATTCATCCTCCCATTTTAGTTGGTGATAGGTTAGTACCTCTTTTTTAACCAAAGAAGGTGTGTGACATTGGGCACAGACAATGCCGATCACATCATTTTTGTGGTTGATGACATGATGCAGAGTATCGGTTTCACAGTGGGGACAAAGATAAATATGATCAAATTCCTCGTATTCCATAAATGGTGACCACCTTATCTGCTTTTAATAATCCCTTGCCTTCCAAAAGAAAGGGTAGAGTTATTTTAAATTTATTTGCATTTACTTTACCCTTATTGTGTGCTGCCGTTCATTAAAAATCCCTGGCAACTAATACTAAGTTACGTCAGAACTGTATTTATAAAATGAATTTGGGCGATTGATTCTTGAAACTCATATTTAAATTTACCAATATTTAATGTAATTCCCTATTTTCAGATAATAGCAGGAGTCAATACACATTCCGCGAATTATATGGGTGGGGGGTGCAAATATATATGGAGAGTGAAGAATTAAAATATTGGTTATGGTGGAACCGGGTACCTGGTATTGGGCCAACCCGATTTTATAAAT
>DNPQ01000091.1:4094-4245 GCA_003501335.1 Bacillota bacterium | reverse complement strand
GCCGGAGCAATGCCAAAGCCGAATACGGCCAATTCACCACCAATGTAAAAGGGATCTTTGCAGCCGGCGACATGCGGCGCGGCCAAAGCCTGGTGGTTTGGGCCATCAATGAAGGCCTTGGCGCCGCCAGGGAATGCGATCGTTTTTTAAT
>DNPQ01000091.1:2151-3731 GCA_003501335.1 Bacillota bacterium | reverse complement strand
CCAAGCGTTTAAAGGTACTTCCCTCTGAACGCAAAGTAGTTTAAAATGATTGTAGGATTTTATTTTCGGATTTATGGTTGAAGAGAATTCATACTTCCCAATTACTGTTTTGCCAAAGGAGATTCCTGATGTTACATACGGAGCATATTGAGGTATTTAATTTTCCAGGGGCCATCCGGGGGATGAGAAATCCCAAAGCCAGCTGGCATTTGTCCGACACGGTTTTTGACGATGCTAGCGGGGCTTTGGTGACGCTAGGGGAAAATGACCGTAAATTAGCCATCACCCTCGTCACTTCCGGCAGTGACCACCGGAAATTTCTACGCCAGATATTCGTGTCTATGGATATTGTGGCGCCGGATTATTGGTGGAAAGAAATGGATACCTACAAAGTCGGTACTGCTGCCAATAGTACCAGCACCATGCATAAATTGACATCCAGAACCCTAACCGGGGACGATTTCAGTTGGGATGACCTGACTCCCTTCCGGGAGGAATTAATGGGGCACCTGAACGACCTAATCAGCCGTTTTAAAGAGCTTACTAAAAACAATGAAACCGATCAAGCCAAAAAAATATGGCGCCAATTGATTCAGGACCTTCCCATGAGTTTTCTTTATACCCGCACCTGGACCGGTAATTATGAAAATCTGCGTAATATTTACCATGCCCGGAGCAACCATAAACTTTCCGAATGGCATGATTTTTGCCGGGTTCTGGAGTCACTGCCTTTCAGTGAATTGATTACGATTGATTAAATTTCCCCTTCCGGCATGCACACTTCCAGTAAAATTCATTTTGAGACACTATTGCACCACGAAGATTAATTAAAGGTTCTTTTGTTTTCTTCGTGTGCTTCGTGGTTGAATTTTTATTTTTGACCGATCAATACCTCAGTATTTTCTAAGTAGGTGATTAGGGCCGATGATTTCATTAATTACAGCCATGAGTAAAAATCGGGTGATCGGAAACAAGGGCCGGATGCCCTGGAATCTCCCGGCCGATTTGACTTATTTCCAAAAAATGACCATGGGGCATCCGGTGATCATGGGCCGCAAGACCTTTGAAGCTATCGGCAGGCCGTTGCCCGGCCGGGAAAATGTGATTATCACCGGCAATCAGAATTATCAACCCAAAGACTGTCTAATTCTGCATTCCATTGATGGAGCCATATCTTTTTGTAATCATAAAAATGGTTTCGTCATCGGCGGATCCCAAATCTACCAGCAGTTTCTTCCTTTGGCAGACCGGCTTTACATCACTTTCATTAACAAAATATTCCGCGGCGATAGTTTCTTCCCGAAGATTGATCCGCAGCTGTGGCAGTTGACTTCGCAGACTCAAGGGGAACAAAACCAGCAAAACCCTTACGATTATTCCTTTTTAGTCTATGAAAAAAGACTGGAATAAGTGCCCGTATCTTAAGTTTCATCTGGAACAGAACAGCAATAAAATGCAACTTACGATCGATAAAAACAAATTTGCATGGAAACACTATGATGTAACACCAAACTTCTCTCATGAAGACTCAAATTACTATGATGTAACACCAAGTTTCTCTGATGTAGACTCAAATTACT
>DNPQ01000091.1:0-1850 GCA_003501335.1 Bacillota bacterium | reverse complement strand
CAAATTACTATGATGTAACACCAAGGTCGGATAATGGAGACCCAATTCCTGGAATAAAACATCAAACAACCCTTTCAAAGGCTCAAAATCCGAACGTAAAGATTCAAATTCCGTTTAAAAAGATTGGGCAAAAAATAGTGGAACGCGATTTTGGTTTTGTAAAAAAAGATGTTAAAACCCATATACCTATGCATAGAGCAAAAAAAGAAGATATATTGACAAATATCGTCTAAAACCACCCTAGCCCTTATAGGGTATTCGCTTGACTCTCAGGTTTTATTTGTTGAGCTTTGAAGTTTGAAATACCATGATTGGTTCAAGTTTTAGGCCAATTCCCTTTAAGGGCTAGGGTCGCATTTAGGCGACGTAGAACTAATTTCAAGTATGTCGACATCGGTGTGGGTATGATGCTATACCTAACTATTTCCAAGTTTTACAGGTAAATTCGAACTGTGAAAGTTGTGTAATAAATATTTGACGGTTAAAAATATTAACAGCGGGAATTTTAAAAATTAATAAATGCTTGAACCCATTACCATCCAATATTACTTTTTTCATTCAAGGTGAATTCCATTAAAAATCTTTTAAATAAAATCATCCTTTATCATAACGCGCCTACCCTTTTCGATCGTAAACCGGCCACCCTCATCAACTTTACAGCATCCAACCAGCTTTATGAACTATGGAGCCGTTATTCAAGAGTATATTTTAAACAGCTGATGGCTGATTTGCAGCTCAACACCGCTATTGATTACGCCGAAATCCGTCATCAAACCGGAAAACATGTTCTGGTCCTTTTCTATAACCCCGAGAGGCTGGAAAATACCCTATTGAATCCTGAAAATCAGTATTTCTTGGCTTCACTGGGATATACGCCTACCCCTACAATCATTGGATATTTAAACCAATTGTCCCGGAGGATTGGTTACTCCCCGGGATTTCCCCACGAAATCGGAATATTCCTAGGGTTCCCTCTAAGCGATGTAAAGGGGTTTATTGCAAATCATGGTAAAAACTATATTTTAAATCAGTATTGGAAAGTATATCATAACCCCCGGACGGCAAAAAAGATTTTCGCCTCCTATGACCGCGCGAAAATTGATTTGATAGAGAAATTAAAACAGCTAACGCCCTACTCCCCGCATTGGCCGATCCATTTTAATAAACTCTCGAAACTGGTATAGTCCAGACTGGGATCCATACCATTTCGAATCCGGGCCTTCGCCAAAGCCAATTGCAGACTGATATAAGATATCTGCCGTTCTAAAAAATAAACATTTTCAACTCTGGGGTCGGAAAGATCAGCATAATTATAACGGTTAATCGCTGCCTGGTAATTATCGAGGGCCTGTTTTACGTCCGGATCCATTACGAACTCTATTTCTTCATAATCACTATGAATGGGATGCTGGTTTGTGTCCTGGGCATCGGTGGCGGCTTTTTGAAACCGGAATTGCTCTTTGGGGGCATTTGTATCCCTTGGCTGATAAGCAAGATTTGCCGATCCATCTTTTGGTTCCGGAAATTCGTTAAACTGGTTTTCAAGATGACAACGTAGGCTTAATTTTGAAGTATGCTTTGTTCTGGAAATCATCCGATAACACTCCCATCGCGATCGTTTTAAAAAAATCTGCTTCATCTCAAATTATGTGGATTGAACTCAGGCTATTCCATAAAGATACATAAAAAAGATGACACTGGGGATAATAAGGTAAAAAGGAGATCCAACTATTGAATTCAGAACGGGTCAAACAAATCATTGAATCTCTTGGTGTCATTGCAGTAAATTATCACGATTCCCCTGTTTGGCTGGAACAAATTACGGATGATCAGAAAGTGGAAGTAACCAC
>DNPQ01000439.1:3471-3641 GCA_003501335.1 Bacillota bacterium | reverse complement strand
TTGATATTTGCGGGAAATCGTTATGCCTGTATCAGACAAGATAATGACTATGATTCCGGAGGGCCATTAAAACCCGGAAAATCAAATATTTTTGTCCGCGAATTCAAGGATATCAATCGTTCATTCGTTTATCGGAACCATAATGATAATTTCGATTCCCGAAAGGATGT
>DNPQ01000439.1:0-3132 GCA_003501335.1 Bacillota bacterium | reverse complement strand
ACATGATGAAGCTTACAGAAGCGGAGCAAGATTTATATGGAAGTTACCCGACAGTCCATAACCAGACCGATGAGTTTGGCTGGGGACTTGTCCGTAAGGCCGGTCATTGGCAGCTTCAAATTGCGAAGAAATGGCTTTTTGAAAAGGGATCGGCCTCCATTAATACATTAGAAATGTGTGATTTACCTCTGACAGTCCCGAAAGAGCTGGTCAGCGATGGTGAATTCAATTACAATTTTCGGGACCTCAAAAAAGTTGTACCGAGTGCAGTCGATGCAGTTGCTTCACCGACCCAAGACTTGTGGGTGGTTTTAACACCCGGAACATTGTTGATTTTTACAGGAAAAGATTTGAAGGATCCTTTAGCGTTGAACATTCACAGCAAGGAGTATTTGATTATGGCTGAATGGGCAGTGGGGAAAGATGTTCAAAAATGGAATGAGGAGCTTTCCGGATATTTAAAATGAGGCTCCAAAAAAGCAAAAGTATGGACACCTGATGATAGGCATTTGCTGGTTAAACCGCCTTATGGATTTATTATCCAATTGAGAAATTAGCCTTACTTTCCGATATTAAAATAAACTGTGCTGATTTCCGGAAGTTTATTTTTGAAAATATTATTTTGTTGATAGGATGATTTTATCATCGTTTGATATATCAGCAGCTTAGATTAAGGGGATAATTGCATCATGAATTTAAGACGGGGATTCTTTTGTTTCATATTTTTATTGCTTTATTTAGTGAGTTCCGGGGTTCATATTGCAGGGAAAAACCCTCCAGTGAAAATAAGGGTAATCATGGACGATAATTATCCCCCATATAGTTATCGGGATAACAGCGGCAAACTCCAAGGAATTCTTGTTGATCAATGGCAACGCTGGCAGCAAGAAACCGGTATTCAAGTTGAAATGGATGCAATGGAATGGAACATAGCCCTGGAAACGGCTAAGAAGGGAAATTTCGACGTCATCGATACAGTTTTTGAAAACCCGGAACGCCGGACTTATCTTAGCTTTGGAAAACCTTATGCCGATATCGACGTGGCTATTTTTTTCAACAAAAATATTTCCGGTATTACTGGAATCGAATCATTAAAAGGTTTTAAAGTTGGAGTTAAACAAGGCGACAACTGTATTTATCTGCTTCGGCAAAAAGGGATTACCGACTATATGGAGTTTCCCAATTATAAAAGTATTGTCAAGGCCGCCAAGGAACATCGAATTAGGGTTTATATCATGGATAAGCCACCGGCTTTGTTTTATCTATATATAATGGGGATTCAAAATGATTTCAAATCCACTACGAGTCTTTATTCCGGCCAACTACACCGGGCCGTAAAACGGGGTAATTTAAAACTGTTGGATATTGTCCAGTCCGGTTTTGATAGTATTTCCGAGCGGGAATACCAGGACATCGATGATAAATGGAAGGGAACATCTTACGATAACAGCAGGCCGATTTTTGTATTTGGGATCGGGATTCTAACGGCTTCGCTGATAGCCCTGGTGCTTTTAATTTGGAGCTTTACCCTTCAAAAAATGGTAAAGCATAAGACCAAAGAATTGGTAGCCATGGTGGAAGCCGTCGGCAAAAGGGAGAAGAATTTAGAGGCTCTGCTCTATGCAATTCCCGATATGGTGTTTGTGATGGACAAAAATGGGGTTTATTTGGAGTGCTATACGAAGGAAGACAGTTATCTATTAGCGCCGTGCGATACGATTATCGATCACACTGTTTCCGAGCTATTGCCGGAAAGCAGTTCAAGAAATGTCATGAATGCCATCCAAAAAGTATTGGAGTGCAAAGAAGTTCAGATTATCGAGTATTCTTTTGAAAATAAAGGAGAAATACATTATTATGAATCCCGGATGGTTTTGTATGAAGAGGAAAAAGTATTGCAGATCGTCAGAGACATTACCGATAAGAAGCTGGCTGTAATTGAGATCTATGAAATGAGTGTTCGTGACGGACTTACTGGGTTGTATAATCGCAATTACTTTGAAACGAAATTAAATGAGACGAATTGGGGTCAAGATACCAATATTGCCATGGTCTTATGTGACTTGGACGGTTTAAAAATAATCAATGATACGCTGGGGCATGATGTCGGCGATCAGTGCCTGAAGGCCGTTGCTGCGGAGCTATCAAAGAATTTTCGGGAAACGGACCTGGTTACCCGGATCGGCGGCGATGAGTTTGCCGTTATTATGAAAAATACAACTTTAAAAGAAATTGGCGCTATCCGCCAAAAGCTCAAGGAGTCCCTTACAACAGCCAAGCTTAGGGATGTGGAACTACCGATAAGCGTCTCTTTTGGATATTCAATTTCCGATAATCCCGAGAAAGATAAAAGGCTGATTTTTAAAGAAGCCGATGATTATATGTACCGGGAAAAATTACATCAACAACACAGCGTGAAGAGTAAAATTGTAACGGTGTTATTAAGAATGTTGGAAGCCAGGGATTTCGTTACCGAAGGCCATTGCCAAAGGTTGCAGGGTTTGGCTGCTAAATTGGCGGCTAGAATCGGTCTAAACGAACAAGAAATTAACGATATCATTCTTTTTGCCCAATTTCACGATATCGGGAAAGTCGGTGTTTCCGATACCATTCTTTTTAAACCCGGAAAATTGACTCCATTGGAATATGAAGAAATGAAGCGCCATTCTGAAATCGGGTATAGAATCGCTAGTTCTATTCCGGATTTGGTTCCTATTGCCGATTGGATCTATAAACATCATGAATGGTGGAATGGCAGCGGTTATCCGCTCGGGCTCGGAGGCCATGAAATACCGGTCCAATGCCGGATCTTGTCCATTGTTGACGCTTTCGACGCCATGATCAGTGACCGCTCATATCGTAAGGCGCTGCCGGTGGAGGAAGCGCTAAAAGAGATCTTGAGATGTTCCGGATCACAGTTTGACCCGGAATATGTAAATTGTTTTATTGAAGTCATCAAAGATGATTTGTCGGGGCAGATGGAACAAGAAGTTCAATAAAAGAGTTCGAGTGAATGGTCATGGAAGGGTATCGCTAAAAAATGGCGAATTATTCATTTCATGTCTGTCTGACTGGATGGTTCATGATTTTAAAAACCCATAATATAGATGAGAGGTTGCTTCAATGGATTTA
>DNPQ01000290.1 GCA_003501335.1 Bacillota bacterium | reverse complement strand
GCTCCGGCTAAGCTCATGGCCCCTTCAAAGATGAACTCCATCAGCTTCGGCCCGGCCTTGACCACGAAGTTTTTAATCCGGTCCACCGGAGCCAGAAAGACCGGCTTGATCTTTTCCACCGCTCTGTTTAAATTGAATAAATCAGCAGGCGACAAAGCATTCCAGGCTCGTTGAAACATCCCTTTGACCGTGGCAAAAGTGATATTCAGCTTTGAAATTTCCGTCTGAAACCAGGCGGCTGCTTTAGGAATGACCTTCACCTCTTCCAGGCTGGTAAAGAGGGCGGCCCCGCCGGGGACGATTCCCATGATCGCTTTTGTCCAGGCGGCGGCGTCCCGCTTTTCTTCCTGCCCGCTGATGGGGTCCCGCCCGATAACGGCTTTCAATAGGTCGTAGCCAGGCACATTGCGGGCTAGCGTGCTGACTTGCTCCAAAATCCAGCTTGGTTTCTCCTCTTTTTTCGCGCCGGTTTTAGCCTCAGCCAACTGGATGCTGCCCCCGGCATTTTGTTTCGTTCCTAAGCCCGCCCCGCTATTCCCAGCTTCCCGGCGCGGGGAATTCTCAGCGGTCACTTATGACAATGCTAAGCTAATTGGATCAAAAAAGGAAGTAAACAAAAATTACTCCCCCCAGTACCTTTATATTTTTTCGGTACTCCCATAAACTCTCCACTCTATTACTTCTCTTTCAATAGGTCGGCAATTTCCTTTTGACCCCGTTCAATTGCAAAAGCTAACGCATCCATATTTTTCATGGATTTTCCTGTATATTTAACATGAGTGTCAATTCCGCATCCAATCAAAAGCCTAACAATATCAGCATTTCCACTTAGAATTGCGCCAAACAATGGATTCCTCTCCGGATCACTTATATCTATGTCAGCCCCACAAGATAGAAGAAATTTGACAATTTCAAAATGCCCTTCTGTTGCTGCCTCGTTCAATGCCCCACCATTAAATACACCGCCCTGTTTATTTATATCTGCACCTAATTTTACAAGACGCTTAACAATTTCAAGTTTTCCATGTGAAGCAGCAACATGTAACCAAGAACCAAAGGGAGTCATCATATTTAAAAGTTCAGAATCAGAACCGATTAACCTTACAGCTTTTTCAACATCATCTTGTTTAATTGCAGTTCGTATTTCCTTTACAATTTGAATATTATCCATTTTTATTTCCTCCTTGCAGCTTCTTGACCCAATTTTTTTAGCATCTCTACCATGTCCTCTCGATCACCGCCCGAGTTCTTTACCTCCTTGAGCTTATTTACAACATTCCTCAACGCTTCAATGTCGTGCTGCCCCTTAATTCTATTGGGAGCCCAAATCAAATTTTCGCCGCCCATTATCGGATCTATATTAAATTCCCGTAGCAATTCTTGCCCTTCCGTAACAAGCTTCTTTTGTTCTTCTCCCAATCCTTCCTTAAACAAAATATGATGCGCATGGGGATCAAACATACCTTCAGGGGGATCGCCACTCAATTTTCGCAAGTGTTTTCCGAAATCAAACGGTCTTACGTTACCTTGGTTGGTTTTTTCTAAGTATTTTCCAAATACTTCTTTCTTAACATCTCCAACCGATTTTTGGGTTATATCTTCAAGGACATCTTTTGATATTTTCTTCCCGGTTTCCTTTTCGAGTTCACTTATAGAATTTTTTACAACTTTGCGAATAGCCAATTCAGCTACTTCATCCGTAACCTCCTTTGCTTCTTTCTTCGTAAATTCCCGCAGAATTCCCTGAACTGCTTTTTGGACTATCTGGTTCTTCCTCTCCGCCAGCAGCTTGGTTATATCCGCATACTTTGTCCCTTCCAATAATCCATTCAAACGGTTCTTGACCGTATTTAGCTTTTCAATGGCCTGGGTAACCTTTTCCAGTTCGGGGCTTTTGAAAATGATCCCCAGTCTGCCGTCTTCGGCCAGTTTGGCGATTTTATCCGTACCTTTGGTGCCGATCAGCGCGATGAGGACTTCGAAAATGATCTGCCCAGTGAAGTTGCCAACATCTTTACCTTGGTCAAAAGCGGTGAATTAAATTTTTTTATAAAAGAATGAGGAGTAAGACTTACTCCCCATTCTTCTTAAATTATTGTTCTTTATTCCCAAGCCTATTCCTTTCAATAAGTCGGCAATTTCATTTATACTCATTCCCAGTCTTTAAAAATAGGTTCTTTACATTGCACATCCTGACACAATTCAATAAATACCTAATTACAACTGTCCTTGCTTAAAACTTATATTACTGATCTTCTATCTAGGTCAAAAATATCAATTTGGTGTTCTTCAAAAAGATTTTGCAAAGCATCAGTTTCATTTTCCTTTGCATATGTAAATTCCTTATCGGAAATTGGCACTGCCAGTAACCAAGCTACTTTTCTTTCGGTAAGTTGTAATGTTTTAAGTTTATCATCCCAAAGAAAAGGCGACATAAAGAAAATATGTTGCATTAGACTACTTGGCTTATATAGCCCTATTACTTTTGGAAAAATCGTTCCTGGGTTACATGTAAATTTCGTATTGATAACATTGAATGCGCAACTTGATAAAACATTAGCAAAATAGTCAAAACGGGATGCACATGCCCCAACTATTTCAATACGTAATGGTATTTCCTCAGATATAAAGCCTATAGAATACTCCGAAAGTCCTATAGTTGAGTATGCGGTGATCCCTTGATATGGTCGGTCAACACAGGAAAGCATATCAATTGAACTTTCTTTTTTATCATCCCAATATTTTGTCACTATCGGTTTCCCGCCAAACGCATCCAATGTCGCTTTCGCTATTACTTTATTTCCATTCGATACACTCATATTTTATCCCCCCTTTTCATCGACCAAAATATTGATCTGTCGTGTTTTCGACCTTATGTCTTCGATTTGAACTTAGTTGATGGAATGAAAGACTCCAAACATGCTTTTACACTAGTCCCGGTGTAAACTTCTCAATCGTGCTTTTTAAAAGAAATCAAGAATAGGATTTTTCTTATTTAATTGTTCCCATAAGCTGATTGATTAGATATATATGCTCGATTAATTTAACTTTACTTAAGTTTTCAACCTTCTCTAACCCGCCCAAACCGAGGATAGGTACATACCCAAAGCATTCATCATACTTTGGTTTCCCGAGTTTACCCACTGCCTCCGGATAAGGTAACCAATCTAAGGTATCTTGATAAAACGCTTCATCTTCCAAATCAGAGAAAAAAAACTTAAAGCCTGAAGAGATACCTTTAATTCTTCCTCTCCGGAAATTTAACAAGATCAAATATTTATTATCTTCCCACACAATAAAATCTCCCATTGAAGTTACAAACAGCACAATTGCACTTTCATTCCTAACATATACATTTTTTAATATCGCTTGAAATAAATCCGGATTAACTATTTTTAGATAGCCATTCAATGTATTACCAAAACCATATTGCTTCCAAATTTCCAGTAATAGTTCAGGTATTTTCATGGTATATTTATTAATAAGCTCTTCAGAAGGTTTTGCTTCCCGAATAAAGTCTTCGAGAAATTTATTTCTCATATCTATCACCCTTCGTTTAATTTGATAATTTAACATTTAATCGAATCGACTTTCGCTCGTCATCCGTCATCTTTGCAGCTTCTGCTCTAATTTTCTCATCCAATTCATCTATCTTATATTTCCATTGTGAACCAAGAGAAGAATTAATTCTTTTATCCCCCATTCCCTTTACATTAGTCGGAATTCCACCTGCAATTTGATCTGGATTATGTAATGCAGCTTGTCCTTTGATCCATTCAGAAGCCTGTTTTTCTGCCTCTTTTCGGGACAAACCTTTTTCCCTCAACTCAGCAACTTTATCTAAATATGCCTTTTCTCTTAAAACTTGCTGAGCTGCGTCCCCTTCAAGTGCTCTTCCTTCTTTCAAATACCTATCTCTGTTTTTAAGATACTGATCAATGGTTAAAGAATTTAATCCTTCTTCTTGGGCTTTAAGTTGCCTCTCAAATTCCACTGTTTCATGTTCGGGATTTCGCTTGAAGCTGATTTCAATCTTTGAAATTCTATGTATATCGTCTGTACCCTTACTTATTTCTGTGGTTCTCTGTTGAAGATTTTTTATTTCTTTTAAAGACCCACTGTTTTCCAATAACTCTTTCTTGACTTCTCCAACTGATTTTTGGGTTATATCATCAAGGACATCTTTTGATATTTTCTTCCCGGTTTCCTTTTCTAAACCTTCAATTGAGCTCCTAACTATTCTTCGAATGGCTTGTTCTGCAACTTTATCCGGTACTTCTTTTAACCCCTGTTTCGTGACATCTTGCAAAATCTCTTGAACTGCTTTTTGGACTATCTGGTTTTTCCTCTCCGCCAGCAGCTTAGTTACATCCGCATACTTCGTCCCTTCCAGCAATTCATTCAAACGGCTCTTGACCGCATTCAGCTTTTCAATAGCTTGGGTAACCTTTTCCAGTTCGGGGCTTTTGAGAATGATCCCCAGTCTGCCGCCTTCGGCCAGTTTGGCAATCTTATCCGTGCCTTT
>DNPQ01000092.1 GCA_003501335.1 Bacillota bacterium | reverse complement strand
GCTGCAAAAACGGAAGCTGAAATCGTGATTTTTTGCGGGGTCCATTTTATGGCTGAAAGTGCAGCCATTCTTTCTCCTGAAAAAAAAGTTATTTTACCGGATGAGAGCGCAGGTTGCCCTATGGCCGAAATGGCTGACGCCGATGAGGTCTTGAAATGGCGAAAGCAATATCCTCATGCGGTGGTAGTTTCTTATGTCAATTCTACCGCGGCAGTCAAAGCGGTTAGTGATTATTGTTGCACATCCGCCAATGCGGTAAAATTGGTTCAAAATATTCCGGAGCAAGAAATTATTTTTTTACCCGATCAAAATTTGGGCCGTTTTGTTGCGGAGCGTGTGCCGCAGAAAAAAATTCATGTTTGGCCCGGTTATTGCATCACCCACCAAAGAATTGTAGCGGAAGATATTCAGCGTGCCAAACAGGTTCACCCTGATGCTTTCGTTCTGATACATCCGGAATGCCGCCATGAAGTGGCTCAAGCTGCTGATTTTATTGGCAGTACATCTCAAATAATGCAATATGTCAAAGACTCTCCGGCCGAAAAATTTATTATCGGCACGGAAATGGGGATTATCCATGGCTTACAAAAGGCGAACCCTCAAAAAACTTTTTATTTATTGTCTCCGGGATTGGTTTGCCCCAATATGAAACGAACGACGGTTCCCAAAGTACTCTCTGCATTACAAAACTTAAGACCGGTTATTACAGTGCCTCCTGAGATACAAACACGGGCTAAAAATTCCCTTGAACGGATGTTGCAATATATCTAACAAGTGGAGGTCAATATGCTTAACTCTTTTCCCGCCGATTCACCTCCTTTGGTTGACTCAGCACAATTCCTGGTAATTGGCAGCGGCGTTGCCGGATTGTATACTGCTTTAGAACTTAGTAAAACCGCCCGGGTCATTTTGCTGACGAAATCTTCGATTCAGCAAAGCAATACATATTATGCCCAGGGTGGAATTGCTTCAGCGCTTGGAGTAGGAGATTCACCTGAGTTTCATTACCAAGATACCCTTGTGGCAGGTGCTGGTCTATGCAATCTTGCGGCTGTAAAAGCATTGGTTTCGGAAGGGCTCGATCGGGTACGGCATTTGATTGAGCTTGGAGTGCCCTTTGATCAAAAGCAGGGGGAATTATCTTTCACCCGTGAAGCGGCCCATAGTCACCGTCGAATTTTGCATGCTCATGGAGATGCTACGGGCCGGGCCATATCGGAAACTTTAATCAGCCAAGTTCAACACGGCAATATTACAATTTATGAAGAACAATTTGCTTTGGCTTTGGTTACCCAAGACGGAGTTTGTCACGGCGTTGTTACAATCCAACAAGGAAAATTAAATTTATTTTTAGCGTCTGCCGTAATTCTTTGCACGGGTGGTCTGGGTCAAATTTTTGAGAAAACAACCAATCCTCCTGTTGCCACCGGTGATGGAATGATTCTGGCTTATCAGGCCGGTGCGGTATTAACGGATCTTGAATTTGTTCAATTTCATCCAACCGCGCTTTGCTTGCCACCGGCACCCCCATTTTTAATATCGGAAAGCGTCCGGGGAGAGGGCGCTATACTTATCAACAGCATTGGCGAACGTTTTATGCCGGGCTATCATGAACTAGCCGAACTAGCGCCGCGCGACATTGTAGCCCGGGCAATTTTTACCGAGATGCATCGAACGGGCAGTTCTTGTGCTTATTTAGACTTAAGTAAAATGACGCCGGAGCTTATCAAACAACGGTTTCCCAATATATATGGCACTTGTTTACAATATGGACTGGATATTATTTCCGATCCTATTCCAGTAGCTCCGGCTGCCCATTACATGATGGGCGGAGTCATGACAGATTTATGGGGCCGTACTTCGGTTCCGGGATTGTATGCGGCTGGTGAGGCTGCGGCAACCGGAGTCCATGGGGCTAATCGGTTGGCCAGTAATTCGTTGCTGGAGGGATTGGTTTTCGGAGGAAGGATCGCTGATTTTTTAAAAAATCGACCGGAGACTTCGCTAACCACCGATAATTTAACGATTCACTATCCTCAGATTAAGATTGAATATGAACAATGGCCCCATCAATTAACTTCTTTGCGGCAGGTTACCACTGAATTCTTAGGTATCATCCGGGATGAGACAGGATTAAAAGAAGCGGAAAAGCGGCTATCACTGGAACCGTTGTCAAAAAGTGGATTCCAACTTGATCCGGCCTTTTTTGAAGTACAGAGCATGATTCAACTTGCCGGCCTAATTGCCAGGGCAAGCCTCATTCGTACGGAAAGCCGGGGTGCCCATTTCCGGTCCGATTATCCGGATGCCAGCTCAACTTGGCAAAAGCACATTCAATTTCAAAATCAAAAAACCGAGGTGCTGTCAACATGAATCAGGCGATGATAGAAAATATCGTTAAAGTAGCTTTATTAGAAGATTTACAGCAAGGGGACATTACATCCGAAGCTATTTTTGAAAAAGATATTATGG
Organism: Bacillota bacterium; assembly: GCA_003501335.1. Classification (GTDB taxonomy): domain Bacteria; phylum Bacillota; class UBA4882; order UBA8346; family UBA8346; genus UBA8346. The sequence continues at coordinate 4,476 of DNPQ01000092.1, read as the reverse complement.
CGCAAGCAGTTTTCGTCGCCAAAGCTACAGGGGTCTTAGCGGGTTTGCCTGTCGTCAATGAGGTTTTTCATCAATTAAATAAGGACATTGTTTGTTTGAAAGCCTTAGCGGATGGAGCCCAATTAACACCGGGAACGGAAATCGCTATTTGGAAAGGCCCCGTTAAATCAATACTTTCCGGTGAACGGGTCGCGTTGAACTTTCTTCAGAGATTATCAGGTATCGCCACCCAAACAGCCAAGCTTATCCATTTAAAGGGCGATCTTCCGGTAAAAATCGTTGATACGCGCAAAACCACTCCTGGGCTACGAATGTTGGAAAAATATGCAGTCAGGATGGGAGGCGGTTGTAACCACCGCTTTAATCTGGCCGATGCTGTATTAATTAAGGATAACCATATTGCTGCTTGTGGTTCAATAGCTGAAGCGGTGAAGCGGGTAAAAGATTATATTCCCCATACGATGACCATTGAAGTGGAAGTGGAAAGCGAAGCGCAAGTATTGGAGGCTTTGACCGCCGGAGTTGATATCATCATGCTTGATAACATGCCGGTAGGGGAAATGAAGTCTATGGTCAAACTTATTAACCACCGGGCCCTCGTTGAGGCCTCCGGTAATGTCGATGAACATACCATTAAAGAAATTGCGGCGACCGGAGTTGATATCATTTCGGTCGGTGCGATTACCCATTCGGTTATGGCCTTGGACATTAGCCTGGATTTTCGGAAGTAATTTTATCCCAACTCGTGATGTCATGTGACAATATAGAAAATCGTATCGATCTCAACTTTGGTTTGTCTGTGCTGGTTCTTTAGAAGCATTATCACCGGAATCGGTTGAAGCTGCAGTTTGTTCTTGAACCGGTTCTTGGGAATTTTCAAGAACCTCTTGGGGATTCTGTTCAGAATTATCCTCAGGTTTAGGGTTTTCTTTAGGAGCCTCCGGAGGTGTTTGCGGTGAGGATTCTTTCGGGTCTTCTTGGGGATTTTTTGTTGGCTCCGGCTGTTTATCCTCAGAAGGTTGGAAAGGCTTTGTAAAGAACTCTGCGGTGCTGCTAAGGCCCTTCCTGAGTTTGGGCCGTACGTAATCGACCATGGTAGTCCCCGATTCTTCCAACTGTGAAGGACATCCCAAAATAAAGCCCACGGAAATTCCAATTAAAAAATTCTGTAAAAATATTTTTCCGGAGCTGGCCAATAATAAAAACATAGAAAGATTCGAAACTTGTAAAAAGGGACCTAAAGCGCCAAGCACAACCAAAGAAATACCACTCATCACCGCGATAAACCTTTTGGTAGCCCCGATCGTTGTAATCATAGGTATCAGTGAAAGTACGATTAAAAAGGCTTTCATAAACTGTATCGTCAAAATCACAGGAAGAACAGGAATCTCTAAAGCAATCTGATAATTATCAAAATAAAGTTTTTTTACCAATTGATAGTTGGTGGCGCTGAGTATGACAAATATGAAAAATGAAATAATGATAGACAAACCAATCCGCCAGATCCAAGCGGACCAAGAGCGGTGAATGTAAGAACCGAAGATTTGCTTGGATGAGGACGCAAAAAGAAAGGTAATGAGTAAAGCGGTTACCAAGGCGGCCAAGAACTGAACTACCATCAATGAAGGAAGCGTTGCTATACTCAGCAAATTTGGGGCTAGAAGAGCACTCTCGAGAGTTACTGCAAAAGGGTTTAGAAATAAAAAGATAGTCCAAGTCAAAATATGATTTGGCTTCGAGGTATGAACGATTTGGGAAACGGCGCCCATTACAAAGCCCATTACCACGGATGCTCCCAGGAACCACATCCTATTCATGCCCAGTTTATTTAAATCTGGAAAAGGAATGCCCTGACGGGTTAGTAATGTACCCAAGTAAAAGGTCGTTAAGGTATAAGCAACGCCTACCAGGATACTTCGCCAAAAAATCCGGGTGATTCTTTGAAAGATGGTTAATTCAGGGCGCTCTTTTGATTTTTCTAGCCAATCCATATAGGATCCTCCTCAAAACGGTAATTCCAGGGCTAAGGAATCCCCAGTTTTTTGATAATGAAAGAATGCTGGAACCGGCTGGGGATTTTGATTCAAAAATTCAGCCAGGGATTCAGTCTTTCCAAAAGTATGCATCGGCACAAAAAGTTTCGGCTTGATAGTTTTTATAAACTGAACGGCGCCGGACCAATTGGGCAGGCGGGGATCGGTATTGGAAAAAGCGATATCAATGGGCCATTGCTTTAATTTCATTAATACTTCGGCAAAATGATCCACCAAAAACCGGTGTTCCTCTACGGTTAGACCATCCCAATCCCAATTGGCAAGATCGCCGCCGAAGTATATGTTGACTCCATCAACGGTTATTAAAAAAGCGACCCCTGCATCGTTGCTCAGGAAACTGTGAACCTCCATGCCGTGAAGAAAATAGGTTTGATCCGGAGCGATGTTGTAGCTCTCAGGCGTGTCCCTGTAAAACCGGTTTTTTTTGATAATATCTTTGGATAGGATATAAGTTATGGTGTGGCTATGGGTTCCCAATTTGAAAACATCCCGGTTGAAATGGTCTTTGTGATTATGCGATGAAAAGACATATAGGTCACTACCGGCGATTTTATTTTGTAAAAGAGCGCGCATGTCATCATTTAAATACTCATCGGCAGGATAATCAAAAAGAAATGATTTTTCCCGGACTTTTAGGATAAAGCAGTTATGAAAGATGTAAGTAAGTTCGGCTTTCATGGGAATACCTCGTCATATGTCATTCATTTGTAGATATAGTTCTATTTTTACCAAAATAATTCCTGCGCATTTCAATGCAAGCATATAAAAACCGGGTTAAGAAGCTTCTCCCGGTTAAAAAAAGGAATATTCAAAAGGAAATGCCACAAAAATCAGGCCTGAATTTTGGGATCCATGATATCCCTTAAGGTATCACCAACCAGATTCCAGGATAACACGAACAAGACGATGGCCATACCGGGATAGATAACGGTAAACCAATATTTGAGCACATCCTTTTGTTCTCCCAGCATCCAGTTGCGGGCGAAGTTAATCATCTGGCCCCAATCTGCATAGCCTTCGGGAGCTCCCAGCCCTAAAAAACTCATCGAAGAGGCAATAATGACCACCGAACCCAAGGACATAGAAGCTTGAATTACAACGGGGAAAATGGTATTCGGCAAAATATGGCGGGTGATGATTTTGAAATCGCTGACTCCGATAGCCTTAGCCGCTGCTATATATTCCTCTTGCTTTACAGCTAATATGTTTCCCCGGATGAGCCGGGCATAACTCATCCAACCAAATAAAATTAAAGCGATCATCACACTATTGAGACCGACCCCAAAAATCACCGTAAAAATCACCGCAAATACAATCGTTGGAAAGCTCATGAAGATATCGGTGAAACGCATTAGTAACTCATCCAATTTACCGCCGTAGTATGCCGAAATTGAGCCCAACGTAAGGCCGATCAATGTACTGAAAAATACCACAATGAGGCCGACTTTTAAGGCGGTCCTGGTTCCCCAGACAATTCCGTAAAATATATCATAGGACCCCTGCGTCAGACCAAAGATGTAGTCTGCCGAAGGGGGTGTGGGTTCCAAGGTCCAACCGCGCCGGGGAATTTGATAGGGATTGGACGGATCATGGGGAGGAGCCAGTAATGGCGCAACGATGGCCATAAAAATAAAAAATAGTAATATTAATATTCCAGCCAATGAAACGGGATTTTTAAATAATCGTTTAATTATTTTCATATTTTTTACTCCAATCGGACCCTGGGATCGATGACTGAATATAGGAGGTCGACTGCCAGATTGATTAAAACCAACAAGGTGGCGTAAAAAATGAGAACGCCCACTACGGTTGGAATATCCAGGCGGGTTGCCGCCGTAGCAATTAAAAGTCCCAGTCCCGGGAAATTGAATACCGTTTCGACAATAACGACGCCGCCCAATAAACCCAGTAACATAATCCCACCTAGGGTGGAAACGGGAATCAAGGTGTTTCGCAGGGCATGCTTATTAATGACGATGTTTTCGGGCAACCCTTTGGCACGGGCGGTCCGGATATAGTCTTGATTCATCACGTCAAGCATGGTTGACCGGGTAACCCTTAGAATAAAAGCCCACCATAAGTAAGTGAGAGTGATAACAGGACCGGCAAGGTGCCGCAGGGTATCCCAAAGAATATCCAAGCGCCCATTGAGAATAGAATCTAAAACATTGAGTCCGGTAAATTGTTTGAAACTGCCCTTCACAATTTCCAAATCTACCCAGGAGCTTAAACGTCCCGGTGGAAACCAACCCAATATGCCATAGCCGATCATTAATACGATGAGTCCAAAAACAAAGTCAGGCAAAGACCAACCGATAATAGCAAAAATCCGGGTGGTGTGATCAAGGGGTTGGTTGTGATGCTGGGCTGACAGCACTCCTAACATGATTCCGCCTAAAATAACGGGTATCACAGCAAATAA
>DNPQ01000176.1 GCA_003501335.1 Bacillota bacterium | reverse complement strand
GCTGAGACTTTAACGAAGGGATTTATTTCATCACAATTAGCGGATGCAATTGCTTTTGGTATTTTAATTATTATTTTACTTGTAAAACCCGCCGGTATTATGGGCCGTGATATAAGCGAGAAGGTGTAACGTGAGGTGGAACAGATGAATAAGCGAAGGAAGAATTTTTTAATTTCATTGGCAGCGATAATTGGAAGCCTCATTGTAATTATTGGTTTGATGTATTTAGGAATACTTGATGAGTATACTGCTCAAATCCTTACTTTTGGGGCTATTAATGTAATTATTGCGTTGGGTTTAAATTTAATCTCTGGATTTACAGGTCAATTAGCATTGGGGCATGCGGGCTTTATGGCGATTGGTGCATATTCGACCGCTTTTTTAGTTATGCAAGCGCGTATTCCCTTATTACCGGCCATACTAATTGGAGGAATTGTTACTGCAATTTTTGGATTTGTAATTGGATTTCCAACTTTGAGGTTAAAGGGCGACTATTTAGCGATTGTAACTTTAGGGTTTGGCGAAATTATTCGGGTGATTATGATTAATATGGACAGCGTAACCGGAGGTGCGGCAGGACTGAAAGGTATTCCATCATTCAGTGATGATATAAATCTTGGTCCAATTATTTCTTTTATATGGGTATATCTTTTTATGATTGCAACCATTCTCTTAATCAATAATTTGATGAAATCATCCCATGGTAGAGCTATTGTATCAATTCGAGAAGACGAGATTGCAGCCAATGCTATGGGTATTAATGTATTTTATTATAAAATGTTTTCCTTCACTCTATCGGCTTTTATCGCTGGAATTGGCGGTGGATTGTATGCGTTATTGTTCGGTTATCTAAATCCAACCATGTTCAGTTGGCTTAAATCAATGGACTTCGTCATAATCGTAGTTTTAGGAGGAATGGGCAGCATTGTTGGAACTGTTGCCACTGGTTTTATCTTGACTTATCTTCAAGAATTTTTGAGAATTTTGCAAGATTACCGTTTGGTAATTTATCCTTTAATTTTAATTTTTGTTATGCTCTTTAAACCTACCGGATTTGTGGGAATTGTTGAAGACACAAAGACATGGGTGAAGAGAGTGTTTCTAAAAAAGAAAGGCTCAATGAAAGCGGGTGGACGCGGATGACTGTATTGAATGCTAAAAATATTTCGATTTATTTTGGCGGTCTCAAAGCAGTGTCCAATTTTAATCTTCAAATTGAGGAAGGCGAACTTATCGGTCTAATTGGACCTAATGGTGCCGGTAAAACTACGATTTTTAATATGATAACCGGGGTTTATACACCTACTGAAGGTGAAATTCTTTTTAATACCAAAAAAGGAACCAAGAATATTACAGGGTTAAAACCTTATCAAATAACAAAGCGAGGTCTTGCGAGAACATTTCAAAATATCAGGCTTTTTAAAGACCTTACCGTACTTGATAATGTAAGAATCGCATTTCATTTCAACGTTCAATATAATCCATTACAATCGATACTTCAAACACCTGCTTTTTATAAAGAAGAGGAAGAAATAACCCAAAAGGCCTTAGATTTATTAGATATTTTTAATATCCGTCAAAAGAGCCAGGAACTGGCCAAAAATTTGCCTTACGGTGAACAACGAAAATTGGAAATTACGAGAGCCTTGGCTACCCATCCAAGCCTGCTTTTTCTAGATGAACCGGCTGCAGGAATGAACCCCCAGGAAACCAAAGATTTAATGAATCTCATAGAATTTATCCGCTCCAAATTTAAACTAACTATTCTTTTGATTGAACATGATATGAACTTAGTTATGGGTATTTGTGAAAGAATTATTGTTTTAAATTATGGACAGACAATTGCCGAAGGAACACCGGCGGAAATAAGTAAAAACCCGCTTGTCATTAAAGCATACCTCGGTAAGGAGGTCGGTGAAGATGCCTAACCAAATGCTTAAGGTTAAGGATTTAAATGTATTTTATGGGACAATTCATGCGCTTCATGATGTCAGCTTTGAAGTCAATGAGGGCGAAATTGTTACGTTAATCGGGGCCAATGGCGCAGGAAAAACCACTATTCTCCATAGTTTATCGGGACTGATACCAAGTAAAGCGGAAGATATTATTTTTATGGATAAAACTTTAAAAGGGGTTTCCGCTAATAGAATTGTAGAAAAGGGATTAGCTCAAGTTCCGGAAGGAAGAAGAATTTTCGCCAACCTATCTGTGATGGAAAATCTGGAGATGGGAGCATATACAAGACGAGATAAACATAAAGTTAAACAGGATTATGAACAAGTATTTGTGAGTTTTCCCCGTTTGAAAGAACGGATGCATCAAGTGGCAGGGACATTAAGCGGTGGGGAACAACAAATGTTGGCAATCGGCAGGACTTTAATGTCACGTCCCAAGTTAATGTTGATGGATGAGCCTTCAATGGGGTTGGCTCCACTTTTAGTAAAAGAAATTTTCTCAATTATTGAAGATATTAACAAGACTGGAACCACAATCCTTCTTGTTGAACAGAATGCGCATATGGCCCTTTCCATTGCGCATCGGGCTTATGTTTTAGAGACTGGGAAAATCGTGCTGGAGGGACCGGCGCAGGACTTAGCCCAGAATGAACAGGTTCGAAAAGCCTATCTTGGCGGTTAACGGAAAGGGCTAAAGAAAAATTATGCAATGCCGAATTTAATAACATAAATAATAATAAAGGGGGTCGATAAGTATGTTTGTAAAAGATCGGATGACAGTAAATCCAATGACTATTGATGATTCGGCGCCTATCATTGAAGCGGGAGAAATATTTCGCAAAAATAATTTTGCCAGGCTTCCGGTTATGCACGATGGAAAATTAGTGGGGATTATTACTCAAGATGACCTTTTAAAGGTCAGTCCATCACAAGCAACGACCCTAAGTGTTTGGGAATTGAATTATGTTTTATCTAAACTATTAATTAAAGATGCGATGACTAAAAATCCGGTTATTGTAAGTCCTAATGCTACGTTAGAAGAAGTCGCTCTACTTATGAGAGAGAAAGAAATCGGCGCCCTTCCGGTTGTAGAACATGATAAGCTCGTTGGGATCATTACTGAATCTGATATATTTGATGCTTTTATTGATCTTATGGGTTTAAAAAGAATTGGTACCAGAATTTCCATTGACTTGGAGGATAAGGTTGGGGCCGTTGCTCAAATAACCGATTTGCTACGAAACGAAGGTATTAATATTGTTTCTTTAGCATTATTTCATCATGATAATAGTTCAAAAGAGCTAAGTTCAGGCGAGCTTGTGCTTAGACTTGATAGCTCGAAATCAGAATTCATCGTCGAAAAGCTCAAGGAAAAGGGCTATAAAGTACTTCATGTTGCTACTTGGAATTGATTAATTGTTAGATTGAACGATCATATTCACATTCCATCAGTATCAATAATCTCTGAAGAGCTAACATTGATTTGCGTTAGCTCTTTAAAATGTTCTCAGTCATTTGTTTTGAATTAGGAGGCAAGGAATGTCTAGGGCAGCAAAGATATACATAGCAATTATCTGTTTTGCATTGATGTTTGTTTTAGGAACCGGCGTAAGTGGTGTAAAATCAAAAAGCCATCGCGGGGACGGGCAATTTAAATGGCTGGCTTCAATGAGCGCGGCTTTCGATACCCGGCTCCGGGAAACTTTGGGACAAACCCATGAAAACAATGGCAATTCAGAATCAGCACATTCAGCTAATAATGCTGATTTGCCTCCTGTCCTCGAACCTTCAGTTGTAAAGGGAGTTTATGTGACAAGCTGGATTGCAGGAACTAAGGCTTTCGATCAGGTAGTTGACTTTATTCATAAAACCGAAGTCAATTCAATGGTTATTGATGTTAAAGACGATACCGGGATGGTTAGTTATGCCAGTAAAGTCCCATTAGTGAAGTCTATTGGTTCGAGCTATAAAAAATATGATCCCCAAAAGATTATGACTGTTTTAAAACAAAACCAAATTTATCCTATCGCCCGAATTGTGGTATTTAAAGACCCCTATTTGGCTAAGCATCGTCCGGATTTAGCTGTTAAAAACTTGACGGGAGATTTATGGCATGATTATAGAGGATTAAGCTGGGTTGATCCTTATAATAAAGAAGTATGGGACTATAACATTAGTATTGCCAAAGAAGCGGTTGATTATGGTTTTCGTGAAATTCAATTTGATTACGTACGTTTTACAAGTGATGGAAATATCCGTGATTGTCGTTATCCAGAGGCTGATGGGCGGGTTAAATCCGACGTAATCCGGGATTTTTTAAAGTATGCCTATCAAGAGTTAAAGCCCATGGGAGTCAAAGTTTCGGCTGATGTATTTGGTTTGACATGCTCAGCTAAAGATGATATGGGAATTGGTCAGGTCATGGGAAAGGTTGCTGAAGGGGTTGATGTTATCTGCCCTATGGTCTATCCTTCCCATTATTATCGCGGGGAATATCAAATCGCCGATCCTGATAGTGAACCCTATGAAACGGTTTTCAGGAGTTTAACGGATGCCAAACAGAAAATTGCTAATGTACCTCATAAAGTGGTTATTCGAGCTTGGCTGCAGGATTTTTCTTTAAGAAATCATTATGGGAGGGAACAGTTGCAGGCTCAAATAAGGGCTGTTGAAAATGCTGGCTTTAAAGAATGGATTTTTTGGAATCCAAGCAGCCG
>DNPQ01000522.1 GCA_003501335.1 Bacillota bacterium | reverse complement strand
AGGCTGGCCCCGAAGCTGGCCATAATCTTCGTCAAACTAACATCGACAATGGTTGAATCCAGGACCGCCATAAAGGTGCCGATCATAATATTTGCCAGCACAAACCAACGATAAGATTCATGCTCGGGATTTAGAGCCTCAATTTGATTGACTAAGTTTCGGCGGATACGGCGATGGAATGCGACCATTTATCTCACCTTCACTTTGAGTTCCACCGACATTCCCGGAAGTAAGGGCTTACCGGACAGATGAGTATCGACCGCAATTTTAATAGGAACTCTTTGAGTTACCTTGGTAAAATTGCCGGAGGCATTATTCGGCGGGATTAAAGAAAATTGAGCAGCCGTATTGGAACCCACTTCACTGACATGACCTTCAAAAAGAATTCCCGGATATGCATCGACGGATATTTCCGCGGGCTCACCCAGCCGCAGAGCAGCTATTTTTGTTTCTTCAAAGTTTGCGGTTATCCAGACATGTTTAACATCAAAGAGTGAAAATATTGGCTGACTGGGCTGGACGATATCTCCCGGCATTACCCAGCGTTTGGAAATTACGCCTTCAATCGGGGCAAGGATGGTTTCACTTTGCAATTGGGTCTCGGTGACACCCAATTGAGTCTGACCATTTTTAACCTGAGCTAAGGCGATAGCATAGGCGGCACGGGCTGATTCCAACGTTTTTTCCAAATGGTCATAATCTTGCTGAGCCAGAGAGCCATCTTTAAATTGAGTTTTACCCCGTTCAAAATCTTCTTGGGCTTTGTCTAGATCAACTTTAGCCTTGATCACACTCTCTTGGGTATATGCAATATTGGCCTGATTTTGGTTTTCCGCGGCCCGCAAATCAGAATCATCCATTTTAACGAGGATCTGACCTGCTTTAACATAGTCTCCTTCTTTCACTTCCAGACTTTCGATTTTGCCCAACATTTTGGGGCTAATGGTTGATTGATAACTATCAACCAGGGCATCATCGGTGGAGACATAAGCTCTCATATTGGCATACCAATACCAGCCTCCAATGGCTAAAAGCAACACCAAGACTAAGGTGGGAATTAAAAAACGTATTTTTGCTGAAGTTTCCATAAAGTGGGGAACCGCCCTTTCAATTAGACTGAATAATCTGGATTTTTAATGCCGTTTAAAACAAGTTCAGTGATTAAAACCATCTCCTTGGCCAATTGTTCATAAATTTTTTCGTCGGATGATTGTTCATCCATAACTTTCATATAATAAAAACGAAGCCCGCGTACCAGATGTAGAATTATTTCCGCAGTTTTGAGCGGATCGGAAATGCGGAATTCACCGGTTGCCTTGCCCTCTTCTAAAACTTGCTCCATTAAATTCAGCTCATCTTGAAAAAGTTGTTGGTATAACTGATTAAAAAGAGGTTTCATTTGATAGAATGATTGTGAACCTAAGAGGCTTAGATTGAGCAGCCCGTGCAGGTAAACGTTGCGATTCTTCATATACATCCGCAGTTTATCGCTGGCTGGCGCATCTTGCTGCAGGGAAATCTGCATGATCGATATAAACTTTTCCTGTTCTTGGGCAATGACTGCTTGAAATAGACTTTCTTTGGTCGGAAAATAATAATATAAAGAAGCTTTTCCCATACCGATATCTTGGGCGATTTCGTCCATTGTCACTTTAGCCAGGCCAAAACGGGCAAACCGTTTTTGGGCGGCATCCAGGATGATTTGATGTTTATCGGCCGCTGCCATTTCAGACATTTTTGATTCGCTTCCTAATTTTCGACGATTTAAGTTTATTGGTCGAATTATATTATAATCAGATTTTGCTGGTAAATCAAGCTAATTATCTTAATAATTGGTTAAATCCAATTGTTTACTTTGTTACAATATAGGAAGAGTTGATCCTATGAGGAAGACGGGCTCATCCGGGATACCGATGAAGTGCCGGCAAGGTTTAAAACGATACCTAATTTGGGAAAAGGTCCCATAGACAGACCTTTTCCCAAAGTAAGAATGATCGAAGATTTTGCACATATTTTTTCATGATGGCTTGGAATGCTTTTTAGAGTTTTGATGAGTGGGATGAGTTGATATCTGCGAGTCTGGCACCCATTTCAAAGGCCTTTTGGCAATCAATGGGGAACTGCTCTGCTTTTACCCGGGCTTTGTGCTTTTCATCAAACATAGAAGCTTCATATTTGGAGTAATCATTAAATTGATAGGTATCAGTAGAAATCAAAAATTCGGAAGTCCCATTTAAAATCATTTGCAGGCGGCTTTCATAGAGATGAAATAAGGCTTCGTAATTGAACTTTTTTAAAATATCTTCCGAGACATTCATTGTATAGATAAAACCCGAAGCTATTTTACCTTTAAAAACAGATCCGTGTCCAACATTATAGGTGAGTTTTGGAAATAACAAGCGTTCTAAAAATGAATGCATTTCCCCAGTAATACTACTAAAATAGATGGGGGAACCGAGTAATAAAACATCACATTCCGCGATCTTTTCCAGAATGTTGGTTAAGTCGTCTTTCATGGCGCATTGTCCGAGGTGGCGTTGATCTTTTCTTTTACAGGCAAAGCAGCTGGTGCAGCCCTTGAAGCTTAAATCATATAGATGGATGAGTGCCGTCTCCGCACCTACAGATTCAGCACCGTCCAGGGCCTTTTGCAATAATGCGGCTGTATTCCATTTTTTCCTCGGACTTCCGTTGACAGCAATAACTTTCATAAGTCTTCATCTCCTATTCCTGACACGGTTAATTTTACTTACAGAATCATTATACTGATAAAGAATGAATACACAAGTACGCACTTTTTTGTACCCTGGCTCATCGCCGGAGGAATGGTACCGTTGAAAACTCTCTTAAAGAGGTATTTCCAGCCGGATTTCCCCTAAGCCTCATATTCTTAACTCAATCATTACGGTTTTGGATTTAATTTACGCCCATAATTCAGGAGAACGCATGGTCGATTGGGAGGTTTCGGAAAGTAAACTCTCTATTAAGATAGTATCTAACCGAAAAGTGCATACTATATTTATCCAATATTTCAGATATAATTTTGAATATAAAACATAGTGAGGCTATGCAACAAGAGTTAAGATTTAAGTGGAAGTTTGCAATAATTGTAGCGGTATTTTGCTTTTATTTTTTGAATGAAAGGGATTACGATGAGAACCATTGCTATTGAAGAACATTTTTCCACCGCCCAATACCAGGCGGCTACGACCCCATCCGGGGGAGGAACGCCCAGGCCCTATTTAAATGCTGTGAGCCAGAAGTTACTTGATCTGGGAACCGGACGTCTGGCGGAGATGGATGCCGCCGGTATTGATATGCAAGTACTTTCGTTGCCTGGAATCGGTCTGGATAGATTGGACCCGGCGACGGGGACTTCATTGGCTCGCGACTGCAACGATGCATTGGCTGAAGCAGTGCGCGTGCATCCTGACCGTTTTGCCGGTTTTGCCCTTTTAGCGATGCAGGACCCTGAAGCCGCTGCGGCGGAGTTGGAACGCTGCATAAATCAGCTCGGCTTTAAAGGGGCTATGATTAGCGGCACCATGCAGGGTCAATTTTTGGATAATCCTATTTTTGAGCCGGTTCTGGCCCAAGCGGAAAAATTAAATGTGCCCATTTACTTGCATCCGGCTCCCCCGCCAGCCGAAGTTTACCGGTTGTATTTCAGCCGGTTGCCGGAAGGTGTTGGCGAAGCTTTAGCAACTGCCGGTTGGGGTTGGCATGTCGAAAATGGTTTGCATAGTCTGCGGCTTGTTGCTGCAGGTATTTTTGACCGTTTTCCAAAATTACAAATCATCATCGGACATATGGGTGAAAATCTTCCTTTCTCATTGGTTCGCTCCCAGGAAAGACTGAGCCAGTCTACTAAATACTTACAGCGTAAGATCAGTGACTATTTTCAGACGAATTTTTATCTTACTACCAGTGGATATTTTACGTTGCCTCCTTTGCAGTGCGCGCTGATGGTCTTTGGAGCCGACCGCGTTCTTTTCGCGGTGGATTATCCATATAGCCCCAGCGCCGCCGGGCGGGAGTTATTGAATATTGCCCCGCTGAGCAAGATGGATCTGGAGAAAATCGCTTACCGTAATGCTGAAAAGTTATTAAAACTTTAATTGACAACCTTGTTTTAATTTCTTAGCTTTCGTTCATCAGTCAAAAAAAGAAACCGACTTTTTTACTCCTTTGTTTAAAAAGGAGATTTTTTTGGAAGATTGGGGAAAGTAGGAGAGGATGATGTCTTAAGGCCAGGATTTGCAGGAAACGATATATTTGAGCCTTAAGCCGCATGGAACCCAGGTAGGAGCTTTGATGAAAATCATGAAGAAACCAAGAAAAATCTCTCCAAAATTTTTCGTTGTTCTTTTATGCTTGGTGGCAATTATTGCTTCGGTTTGGTTTTTCCCCTTTCAAACCAGGGTTCCAGTCAAACTGACCAAGGGCCTGAAGATTACTTATGTCGGTACCGATCGATGGGTATACTCAAAATATGGGAAAGTGATATTTAGGGTTCAGATTCAAAACACCGGAGAGCGAAAAGTCCCTGGAGCTTGGGTGGATGTATGGATTGATAAAATGCCCATGAGTATACTCAATAAAAATCCCCTTTATCATGATGCGGTTTATAAACAACTTCTGAAATCTTATGGCTGTTTGACCGCTTATATGCCGGATCCCAATCCCGTATACAGTCCCGTCCTGAATCGTTTTATCCCCGGGCCCATAGCTCCCGGTGCAACGAGAGACATTCAACTAAGTTACCGTACAACCGGAGAATATACTCGAATTCAAAGCTATACGGCAAAAGTATACGAATGGGATCCCGCTAAAGGCAGGAATTTGAATGGAATCATTTATAATCAACATTCTGCTTATGGGGAATTGGATCTTAAAAAAGGGGAGTTTGCACAGGAAGGAGCGAAAGCAGTTGCGGCTTATCCCGGAGGAAAACGGGCTGCTTTGGTGTTCCGGATCGATGATGTCAGTAAAGATGATGCCCAATCGATCCGGCAATTGGTTTCAATTTTTAATAAGCACAAAGCAAAAGGGACCTTTGTCTTGTTAGCGGGTTGTGCAGCCAGTTGCAGGGATGAATTGAGCCAAGCTTTGATTAGCGGCCATGAGGTCGGCATCCACGGCACCGACCATCAGTGCCCTCTCCCCAAAGCGCAACATATTCCGGAGACGTTGACCACAGGGCAGGAATCACCCCCTTATTGGCATGAATTTGAAGGGCCTCATTTTCAATCGACCGGATACGATTATCAATATCAAAGAATGAAGAGCACCTATGAGGAGATTGTTAGGAACTTACATATCAAGCCACTGAGTTTTTCCGCCCCGCAAGTAGGATTAAGCGATGTCACTTTGAAAGTAGCGAGACATTTGGGGATTGAGTTTTCTTCGGACTTTATCGGTGACAGGCCGGAAAATGGTTACGGGGGAATCATTGAAATACCTTACTTGGGTGATTATACCTGGGGAGTTGCTGCTTCCAATTATCAGTTGGTTCTGGAGGCTGCCAAGAAAGATCTTGACCGGATAAGCGCAGAAGGCGGGGTCTTGTTAATGGTGATGCATACGATTAAAATGAATGACTTACGCTATCGGTGGATCAATGATTTTCTCTCTTATAGCGACACCAAAAATCTCTGGTATGCGACGATCAAAGATGTTGGCTTCTGGTATCGAAATTCGCCTAAGAGGTTGGTACCACTGAGAGAAATTACCGGTGGCTTTAGTTATTGAACGAAACTCGGAGAAAATCTGTAGCTTCGGTATTAGGAGTCTATTATGAATGCCCGGGCGGATACCAATGATTGAGGCTTGCGTGAGGCGGGCAGGTCCCAAAAGAAGATTTATAATAATGCATTAAGGTTTTTTCTATCCTGGAGGGAGCTTTTTGTACTCCGGAAGGAGCTTTTTCTATCTTAGAGGGAGCTTTTCCCCATTCCAAGAGTCCAATTCGGAGATTTTAACCCCGGCCCTTGGGATCGAACATTTGGATAGTTACCGACAAACGGACTGACGGAATGGGTGAACGCTTACAAAATATCCGGGCTGAACGATTATGGCCAAATATTGACTATAAATTAACTACAGTGATGATCACTCCGATGAATGCTAAGATCCACATGATAACCAGGGAACGGTTGTATCGATCATCTCTTCGTTTATGGCGCCGGGAGTTGATGAAAAGACCAATCGTACAGAGAAATAAAATAATGATCATTAAAAAACAAGCAATGCCGATTAAATGCATATCCCAATCGGTACGGAGCGGTATTTGCAAGATTCTATCTAAGAAAAAAGCGACTTGAGGCCGGGCTTTATCGGCAAGTAACAAAACGA
>DNPQ01000218.1 GCA_003501335.1 Bacillota bacterium | reverse complement strand
CGTCCGTTTTCATCAGGTAATTCATCATGCCGCTGCTGCTGCAAGCTCCGAAGCTCACCAGTATAATAAGTCCGGGAAGAATAAATGCAGTATAGTTTGTAATTCCAACCCCCTGCATGGATTGTCCGGCAACGGCGCTATATAAGACCAGCCACAGCAGGGGCTGAAGAATGGTAATCACAATAGTGAAGGCGTTGTGGAAACGCCACTTTACATTGCGCCGCAGTAAGGTAAAAACATCCATCAGCAGACTTCCTTTCCATGTTCTCCGGTCAACCTGATAAAGACATCCTCCAGGGTAGGCTGGATAATTTCTATACCCAAGAAAGAAATATCCCGTTCTAACAGCCAGCGGTTGGCTTTCTCCAAATCGGAATGCCCGTTTTGTAAGCCGGTGATAATCATCTCATCGCGTAAATCTTTTTCGTCCAAAGCAAGAACGCCTTTTAACGGTTCAAAACAACTTCTTGCTTCTTCTTTGGAAGCAAAGCGGATGGTCAACCTATCCTGCCGCAGATATTCACGAAGGGCCTGCGGCGTACCTTGCAGTATCTCTTTCCCGTCTTTCATAATACAGATGGTATCACTTAACTGGTCGGCTTCCTCTAAATAGTGGGTAGTCAGAAAAATTGTCGTTCCAAAATCGTTTCTGATTTTTTTCATCATATCTCCCATCGCCAGGCGGGATTGAATATCCATACCAACGGTCGGCTCGTCCAAAAAGAGCACTTTCGGATTGGACATTAGATTGAGCGCAATATCAAGCCGCCTCTTGATCCCTCCGGAATAGGACGAAACAGGGTACTTTACATATCGTTCTAACCCGAAGCCGGAAATCAATGCTTCCATCCGTTTTCGCGCTTCCGGCTTTGGCACCTTATACAGCCTGCTTTGAAACATCATATTTTCAGCCAGTGATAAGTACGCATCAATCGATGTCCGCTGGGCTACACAGGAAATTTGGGTACGGATTGCGGCCGCTTCCCGGCAAACATCTTTTCCAAACATGATTACACTACCGGATGTCGGGCGCAAATAGGTGGTCAGCACCTGGATCAGAGTTGATTTTCCCGCGCCGTTTGGCCCTAAAAGGGAAAAAATCTCCCCCTCTTTTACAGTCAAAGTAAGGCCGTCCAATGCCTGCACCCCGTGGTGATACTTTTTCACTAAATCTTGAACCCATATTGCAGCCATTTTATTCTTCATTTTCCCTTTCCTTCTTTATTCCAATCCATACTGCGGAGTGCCCCTCCTGGGACCATTCTTGGTTGAGCGGATAAACTTCAATATCCGGCAGCTCTGCGTATACATACCCCGAGAAGGGAAGCCACTCGGTAAGAAAACGTCTGAAAATATTTTGAATCGATTCTTTAAAACGCCCGTCACTCTCAAAAATCACCCATGTGGCTGCCGGAATTTCATATTCAAACATCCCTTCCGGTACAGGTCTATCAGTGGCCGCCGCAATGTAATAATAAATCCCGTCGGATTGGCAGGTGGTGACTCCCAACACCCCCAGGAGACAGGTTTGACAGATTACAGATCTCCGGGAATCGGCTGCTTTTTAAGGTCTGGTTCCAAAAAGGGGGAACCAGTTTTTGGTTTTCTTCCATATCTAACGTTAATGGAATCCGAATACCCACCATTCGCATAGCTTCCTTTTCTTCAACCTTATAGGACATAGCCTCACCTCCTGTAACATTGACTGAAAACTTGATAGGAGGGTACGCATGTAGTACGCTCCCCTGTGTTTTCGCGGCAGCCGGAGAGATGCCATGCACACTCTGAAATGCCCGGTTAAAAGATGTGGGAGAAGTGTATCCGTATTTCAACGCAACATCCAAAACTTTCACATCCATAGCCTGTAGTTCAAATGCCGCCTGCGTCATTCTCCGGCGGCGGATGTACTCAGACAATGAAATACCGGCCACATAGCTAAACATCCGTTGAAAATAATAGGTGGAGCAACAGGCAATTTTAGCTGCTTCTTCATAGGAGATCTCCCCGGTTAAGTTTTTTTCAATATAGTCAATGGCATTGCTTAATTTCTTCAACCATTCCATGCCTTCACTCCCTTGCAAAAATCATACCATAAAGAGCAAATTGATTCCTCTCATCGGATGTCCTCTTTTGTAAACTTCACTCTAGCGCAATAAAAATTTTATATCAAGTCAGCTATTTTTTACGTCCCTCCCCCTCAATGTGCAAAGGATTCATTCTATCTATTTTTAAAAACCCCAAAATTCACCGTCTTGATCCTTCCCATGCGGTAGCGGGCGAAGACCGACCGCTTCGAATCTGCCCTAGAATGAGGACTTTCACCGATCAATCCGCAAGATATTTCCCCGCTTTTAACCATCCCCGAGGATAGGGCCCATCCTTTTTTTGCTTCTTGCCAGCACTCTGTCTTGAAACTCCACATCCGTTTAACCCCAGCTTGCCCTCTTGTCCCCCGGCACTTTCCTGGCACCTTTTGCCGCCCATAAGGTGTTATACTTTTATTGTTCAAAGAAACCCAAAAAATTCTAAAGCGCTTTCTGTAAGAAAGCGCCTTAAACGTGATATTGTTACCGGGCAATTTGATTTCAGTTTTCAAAAAGGAGATTATCCAAAAGGAGTTTTATATTTTTTAGCCAACATAGCCCACATACCCAATGTCATCAGGCTATAATTCCAT
>DNPQ01000362.1:3957-4173 GCA_003501335.1 Bacillota bacterium | reverse complement strand
TCCGGAATATTATCGGAAATGCCATAAAATATGGACCGGAAGCGGGGTTAATGATTGATACCGTTCTTTCCCGGCAGGACAATCGGGTCGTAATCGAGATCCGGGATAACGGTCCGGGTATCCCCGCCGGGAAATTACCGTTCATTTTTGATCGTTTTTACCGTATCGATGCCGAGCGGACCAAGGATGTGGTCAGTACGGGACTGGGTCTGGCGA
>DNPQ01000362.1:627-3820 GCA_003501335.1 Bacillota bacterium | reverse complement strand
ATCGAGATCCGGGATAACGGTCCGGGTATCCCCGCCGGGAAATTACCGTTCATTTTTGATCGTTTTTACCGTATCGATGCCGAGCGGACCAAGGATGTGGTCAGTACGGGACTGGGTCTGGCGATTACCCGGGAGTTGGTGGAGGCCCACGGCGGCCGGATTTCAGTTTCAAGTGTTTTGAATGCAGGAAGTTGTTTTACCATTGAGTTGCCATTGGTGGAAACCTTGGGGGGGATGAGCCATGAAGAAAATTTTGATCATTGAAGATGATATTAATATCGCCGAACTGGAGCGGGATTATCTGCAATTAAACGGTTACCAGGCCGAGATTATACAGGATGGCGAGAAAGGCTTAAGAATGGCGCTGACCGGTCAGTATGATGTGATCGTCGTCGACCTGATGCTTCCCGGCAAGGATGGCTTGGAAATCATCAAAGAAGTAAGAAAAAAGTATGAGATCCCATTACTCGTCGTTTCAGCAAAAAGTGAGGATATTGACAAGATTCGCGGCCTCGAGTACGGAGCCGACGACTATTTGACCAAGCCTTTCAGCCCGGCAGAACTGGCGGCCAGAGTCAAATCCCATATTAAAAGGTACGAAAGGCTGAAAGGCAATGATCCGGCCAGTGAAGTTATTAATTGTAAAGGATTGGAGATCAATACATCATCCCATAAGGTTTGGGTCAATGGGAAGGAAGCGCAGTTGACCTCTACGGAATATGAACTGTTGGTATTCATGGCTTCCAATCCGAATGTGGTTTTTACCAAAGAGCATTTGTTTGATGCGGTTTGGGGCGATGAATACTATGGTGATTCCGCCACTGTACCGGTTCATATTCAGAAAATCCGCAAAAAGATCGAAAAAGACCCCGCCAACCCGGAATTGATTGAAACGTTGTGGGGGACGGGTTACCGTTTTAATGGATAATAATGAAAAAAAACTCTTGCCAAAAATCTTCAAGAGTGTTATTATAAATAATGAGGAAATTTGTCCAGAAGGGGCAGGTGGAATCAAAAAGTTACGCGGGGAGTGCACCTTCTTTTTAAAGAAGATAGTTTTTACTGTTATTATTTGAAAAGAAGCCCTTACTAATTTGCAAAAAGGAAGACCGTTCATTTATTTGAGCGGTCTATTTTATTTTATAAATAAAATTTTATCATAAAATAGTTTTCCTTTTTCGAATCCAAGGCCGGGCCAGGTAACTAGCGAGTTTAACCACATCAAAATGACCGCTGGTAAAGAGCTTATTTCCCAAGGGACTTCCAAAAAAATTGACCATTCTATCAAATTGGCGATTATCAAATCTTTCCCAAGCTTTTCGCAGGACCAATGAATTTTCATAATTTTGACGCAGCGGCTTGGTTAGGTTGGAATATTGGTGAGTACCGCAAATGTCCAACGCTGCGTAAATTCCGGTGAGGATCGCCACAAATTGGCCAAAACCCAGATAAGGGGTAATGGAGCCAAAACAGTTTCCTGTAAAATAAGTATTGCCAATCCTGGGATTTTGGCAGATGCCTATCTGATAATCATTAATTTCAAAATGTTCAAGAATTGTAAAATTTTGTTGTAATTCAGCGCTGACGGTTTGCAAAAAATTTTCCAGGAGCGCTTGATAATTTAAATCCGGCTGTCTTGGATATTTGGGATACCATATGACGATATTGGCTTCTTTTTCGGATACCGGCACTAAATAGCCATAACCATCCGGTATGATTCGATTGTTCATCCAGACCCGGATGGTATAGCGGTTAAAATCACCACTCACATTGTAGCCGTTTAAAGTTGAAGCGTAATCCGTACGAAAATTTTCCATTTTGACTGCGTAGTCAGCATCTCCGGTCGCCATTACGACATGGGTAAAATCTTGGGCGAGCTGTTCATAGGTATACTTGGAATTGTAAATAATTTGACTTT
This sequence comes from Bacillota bacterium, assembly GCA_003501335.1. Classification (GTDB taxonomy): domain Bacteria; phylum Bacillota; class UBA4882; order UBA8346; family UBA8346; genus UBA8346. Next base: position 1,902 of record DNPQ01000362.1, on the reverse strand, counting down.
TGACTTGCCGGGACAATTGGTTTTCAAATGATTTTTTATCTCGGCCCCTTAAATTACAAAAACCCAAATGACCCTGGATCTCCGCTTTTTGGCGCTCGGAATAAAGTACTAGGCTATGAATATGACTGGTTGGCTGAAGATAGATCCCATATTGATCCCCGAGGAAGGCAATGGCATCGTACACCGGTTTGTTTAAAATCGAGAGAAAAATTTCGGCGTTGACAAAACGGTCTCCTGCCCGGCTGCGTTTTTCAAAAATTGTCGGGTAAATTCCGTACTTTTCTAAGGTAATAGCGCAAGCTAGACCGGATAAACCGGCCCCCATAATCGCAACCTTGATGTTCAATCCCCCCATCGATTCTTGCTTATTTCCAGTTATCTTCGGCTTTTGTCTGCCATTTGTAAATGAGATAGACAGTCACGACTCCGAAAATTGCGTGATCGACCAAGGATGTTAAGCGAAAAAGGGGTTCGAGAGGGAGTAGATGGACTGTCCCTAAATTAAGTATGACTCCCAGTCCGAATAACCAGACTGTTATTCCAATCGTTAAACCTTTATACCACCAATATTCTAACCCAAAGCGATTTAAAAATATAAGGGTAGCGACACCAATAGCTCCACCGGTGGTAATATCGGCCAGAAAACCGATGGTATAGCCAAGAAGAGAACAAATATTTTTAGGCTCCAAGTGGGCAGAAGCTGCCAACTGAGCATAGACGTAATGAATGATTCCTAGCTTATAGAGAATAAAATTCGGTAAATCTTTGCACAGGGTTCCAATCATCCCTGCCATCGAACTTATTACGACTTTATCTTTGACCAATTTGAACGTTCTTTCTCTTTTTGAAGTAGGCTCCAGATTTTTCTCAGACTTTTTATATCTAAGTTCTATGCTAGTATTATCCAAATGAGGAAAGCAGTATACGAATATTCGATAAAGCTAACTTACTATGATATAGCAGTCATCGATCCTTAGGTCCAAAGAGAGATGAAAGATTTTAATGTAAATTCGGATTACAATCTTGACAAGTTCTATACAGCGATATACAGTATTTTCATAGAACTAATTCGATGAATTAATTCATCGAAATAAAAGTACAAAAAATAGGGAGGTCAAGCTATGCAAAACAAATATGCGAATTTATTTGAAGAGACATTTATCGGAAATTGCCGTCTCAAGAATCGTTTTGCCATGGCGCCGATGGGTCCGTTAGGGCTTGGTGATGCCGAGGGCGGTTTCAATCAACGAGGCATCGACTATTATGTGGAGCGGG
>DNPQ01000362.1:0-253 GCA_003501335.1 Bacillota bacterium | reverse complement strand
TTTATCCGGACTGCCCGGGAGATGACCGAAAAAATTCACGCTTATGATTCCAAAGTGTTTCTGCAATTATCCGGAGGATTCGGCCGGGTTACCATACCAACCAATTTAGGTGAGCACCCGCCAGTTGCGCCATCCCCCATCCCCCATCGTTGGCTCGATAAAACCTGCCGGGCACTGACCAAGGAAGAAATCCGGGAGATTGTCACTCAGTTTGGCAAAGGCGCATTCAATGCCAAACGGGCCGGATTTGACG
>DNPQ01000097.1 GCA_003501335.1 Bacillota bacterium | reverse complement strand
AAACGGATATTGCCGGGCAGATATCTATTGTTGAGGATTACACCAATAAACGAGTTAACGCGATTGCTCTTGCGGCTTGTGATGTCAAAGCATTATATGCTCCAGTTAAAAAGGCCCTTGGTAAAGGAATCCCAGTTATTTCACTGGATTCAGGATTAGATCCTGATCCAACTTTGAGTTTGGTTGCAACCGATAATTTGAAAGGGGCAATTGATGCGGGGAATGCCTTATCAAAATTGATAGGCGGGAGGGGGAAAGTTGCTTGTATTCCCTATATTCCTGGCGCATCCACCTCCATATTGCGTGAAAAAGGTTTTAAATTAGCCATTAAGAAATTTCCCGATATTAAATTAGTAGCCATTCAATATTCTGAGAGCGATGTGGCAAAAGCAATGTCGGTAACGGAAGATATTTTGACTGCCAATCCCAATCTGAGCGGTATTTTTGCTGCCAATGAACCGAGCGCTATCGGCGTTTCCCGTGCTGTTAAAGCACGTGGTTTAGCAGGAAAAGTAAAAATTGTGGCCTTTGATGCTTCCCCACTGGAAATTGAAATGCTTCAAAGAGGGACTATTCAAGGACTGGTTGCCCAGAATCCTTATAATATGGGATATACCGCGGTGAAAGTATGTATCGACGTTTTACATGGAAAAAAGATTGCCAAACGAATCGATACGGGTGTTGAAGTGGTGACGATGAACAACTTTTATGAACCCTACATTCAAAAATTACTGTTTCCATTGCGAAATCAAAAACTTTATCAAACGAAATCATCCTTGGGTAAACGATAGTCATAAAACTAATTGGGCCGGATGGCTGTGAAATTTTTGCTGCGTCAAATGAAACAGAAGAATGGTCCTGCAGTAAAGGCGATTTTGGAACCGCAATTAATCATTGGGGATTCAATCGGGAAAATATTGCCCTAATTTGATCATGGCCTGGCATTAAATAAAAGGGGGGAAGGCAGTGAAAAAAGACCTACATATGCTGGCTTTTGATTTTGGAGCATCGAGTGGACGGGCGGTTTTGGGAATTTTTGATGGCAAGCAGATTCGTTTTGAAGAAGTTCATCGGTTTACCAATGAACCTGTGTGGGTCAACGGTCGTTTTTATTGGGACATCTTAAGACTTTGGCACGAAGTGAAGGTGGGGCTTAGTAAAGCGCTAGCCCAAGGAATTGCAATATCCAGTATTGGCGTTGATACCTGGGGCGTCGATTACGGTTTGCTCGATAACAAAGGGCAACTTTTGGCAAATCCCCATCATTACCGCGATCAACGCACAGTTCCGGTCATGAATGCCCTGGTGCAGCGTTATGGAGAAGATTATTTTTATGAGCGTTCCGGTGTACAGTTTATGAGTTTTAATACCGTTTTTCAACTGGCCGAAGATATCCAAAATCAGCCGGAACTAATGAAGCTTGCCGACAAAGCCTTATTAATGCCTGATCTTTTTAATTATTTATTAACTGGGCAGCAGGCAACCGAATTCTCCATTGCCTCCACCACCGGACTTATGAATGTTCAAACCCGGTCGTGGGACAGGGAAATGTTGAATGCCATCGGACTTGCCCCAGAAAAGTTATTGCCGATCATCCCTGCAGGAACCCGCTTAGGAGTATTGACTCAATCTTTCTGCGATGAGCTGGGATGTAGGCCTATACCGGTGGTGGCGGTAGCCGGACACGATACCGCTGCTGCGATAGCGGCAGCACCGCTTGCCTCGCCGGAGGCCGGGTTTCTTAGCAGCGGCACTTGGTCTTTATTGGGAGTGGAAAACCAGGAACCTTTGGTGACGGCGGCTGCCCGGAAAATGAACTTTACTAATGAAGGTGGCTTGGATCATACGGCATTGTTGTTTAAAAATATCAATGGTCTTTGGTTACTTCAAGAATGCCGGCGGATCTGGCGACATCAGAATCCGGATTTGGATTATGGAATGATCTCTAAGGCCGCCCGGGCCGTCAAATCGTTGGGACCACTTATTAATATCAATGAGCAGCGTTTTTTTGCTCCGCGGGATATGGTGGCCGAGATTCAAGGATATTGTCAAGAAACCGGACAGCCAATTCCAAGCTCAGTAGGAGAAATCGCCCGCTGTATCTATGATAGTTTAGCCATGGAGTATCGCAATGTCGTTGAAAAGTTGCATCAATTAACCGGGAAGCCCCTAACAACAATGCACATTGTGGGAGGTGGTTCGCAGGATGAATTTTTGGCGCAGTTAACCGCTGATGCCTTGGATTTGCCGGTTACGGCGGGTCCCGTTGAAGCGACTGCCATAGGTAATTTAATGATTCAGGCTATCGGTATCGGCGCTTTAAGCGGGCGGCAAGAGGCCAGAGAGGTCATCAAGAGATCTTTTACGGTTCGGGAGTATGAACCGGAGCACTCAGATTTGGCACAAACCTATCAAAGATATTTAAATCTTATTCAATCCAATAATGAAAGGGGATCATCAAATGGGTAATTTTAAAGAGACAAAGCCGGTAAACAGGTTGCAGGGCAGTGCGCCGAAAGTTGGAATCCGCCCTGTGATTGATGGAAGAAGGCGGGGAGTCAGAGAGTCCCTTGAAGATCAGACGATGGGTATGGCCAAAGCGGTGGCCCGGTTGATCGGTGACAATCTAAGACATAGCAATGGGTTGCCGGTGGAATGTGTTATTGCCGATACCTGTATCGGCGGGGTGGCAGAGGCTGCCCAAACGGCTGAAAAATTTGCCCGTGAAGGCGTGGGTGTATCGTTAACGGTCACGCCGTGTTGGTGTTATGGCGCTGAGACCATGGATATGGATCCTTTGATTCCCAAAGCGGTTTGGGGATTTAATGGTTCGGAACGGCCGGGCGCGGTATATCTGGCAGCGGTACTGGCCGGACATAACCAAAAAGGGTTGCCGGCTTTTGGAATTTACGGTCATGATGTCCAGGATGCTACCAACAATACCATACCTCAGGATGTCCGGGAAAAAATATTGCAGTTTACCAAGGCCGGACTGGCTGTGGCGATGATGCGGGGCAAATCCTATTTGGCCATGGGGGGAACCGCGATGGGTATTGCCGGTTCGATTGTCAACCCTGATTTCTTAGAGAGTTATTTAGGAATGCGTTCTGAATCCATTGATTTATCGGAATTTATCCGTCGGATGGATGAAAAGATTTATGACAAACAAGAATATGAAACGGCTTTGCAGTGGACCAAAGAAAACTGTAAAGAAGGACCGGATCTCAATCCTCCTGCCCAGCAGGCTGGCGCAGCCAAGAAAGCTCAGGATTGGGAATTCGTTGTCAAAATGTTTTTAATTGCCAGGGACTTGATGATCGGCAATCCTAAATTGGCGGAACTTGGTTTTGGAGAGGAATCCATGGGTCATAATGCCATTGCTGCCGGATTTCAGGGCCAAAGACAATGGACCGACCATTTCCCCAATGGTGATTTTTTAGAAACAATGCTGAATTCCTCTTTTGACTGGAA
>DNPQ01000202.1:9148-10939 GCA_003501335.1 Bacillota bacterium | reverse complement strand
TTCCGGTCAGAGCGGAGAGGGTCTGGAGAATATGCCCCGTGAGGAAAGGAAGAACTTTCCTAAGGGCAGCCGTAAACTGTTGTCCAAGATTGCCGGAAAAGTTAATACCGAAATATTTAGGGTGCAAAAGTTCATTGATTCTGGCTTCTCCGTTAAGAATGATTTGTGGAAGATTAGTCACCAATTGTTTGGTTTGATTCTGGATGAAAGCACCGATATAGAGGGTAATAAATATGAAAAAACCCATCCCGATGATAAAAAGGATTCCGATAGCTAAAGCCCGGGGAACCCGGTTTTCTTCGGCTAAGCGGATGAAAGGCCTTAAGAGATAGTAAAATAAACCGGCGACTAGAACCGGTGCAGCCAGAACTTTGACAAATTTGAAGAATGTTTCAAAGAAAAAATGAAGCTGGTTCAGGAGAAAGGTGATGGCTAAGACTATCAGAATGGCGGATGCATATTTAAAAAAGTTTGAGCGGTACTCCATCAGTAACCTCCTCGGTGAATAAAAGTATTATAACTAAATTTCCATTAAAAAACCCCCTCACCCTTTATCGTAAATAAATAAAACGTTATCCAATAATATTGAATGATATGATATGATTTGTAATACAGGGCTATTGTATTTAAATTTGTTTTTAAAAAGAGGTTCCAATGCAAAAAAAGAAAACTGCTTATTTGTATTTAATAATTACGACTTGCGCCTGGGGTAGTTTATATGTCGTCGGCAAGTTTGTGCTCGGGAAAGTTCCTCCCTTTACGGTTTTATTTTTTCGTTATCTGGTTGCGGGGATTGCATTATTCCCGGTTCTAAAAGCCAGGAAAAGAGTAAAGATCGAGCGGGCCGATTATAAATATATCTTCCTCATGGGGTTTTTGGGTTATTTTTTATCAATCGGAGCTCAACTGATGGGAACTAAATTGTCCAATGCCTCGCTGGCTTCTTTAATCAATTCCATGAATCCGGTATTTATTATTTTGTTTGCGGTTTTTATTTTGAAAGAGAAATTAACTTTTCAGAAGGTCATTGCAGTTATAGCAACCATTGTGGGTACGTATATCATATTGGGAGGGGGCAGTGAGACCCATCAGTGGCTGGGTATCGTTATTTCGTTTATTTCGGTAATTACCTGGTCATTGATGAGTGTGTTGGTCCGTAAAATTACTCAAAAATATGATTCTTTGATGATTACGGCTTACGGTATGCTGATTGCGATGGTTCTCACCCTACCGGTAGCCGGCTGTGAAATGTTTCTCACACCTCATGTTCAGCTTTTTAACAGGGATGTAATCCTTTCCCTATTATATATGGGTCTTGTCTGCACAGCGTTATCGCACTTTTTATGGAATACCAGTCTATCGATGATCGAAGCGGGAACATGTTCACTTTTTTATCCCCTGCAACCGATGGTTTCGGTATTATTGGGGGGAGTATTTTTAAGTGAGCGTCTCAATTCAAAATTCGTTATCGGAGCGGTTTTGATTGTTGGAGGAGTTCTAGTGGGGTTGATTGGCAAGCGATCGAAAGAAGGTTGAATGTCAGGATTTTAAAGTTTTCTATCAATTCGTTTCAGGCTTGCACCTATAGCTCTGGAGTTGATTTCATTCCGTTTTTCAGAGCCTAAATGTAATGAAATCCAATCGCGAATCGGGAGAGAGATAAACAACCGGGCTGTCGAAAAAGTAGTTTAAACCTCAATCCGACAAGTACATTACAATTTTCCTGCTGTGACGTATAAAAATTGGCCGGATCGGGTTTTCAAACCGACTTTGTTGGTTACAGAATATCGG
>DNPQ01000202.1:0-8812 GCA_003501335.1 Bacillota bacterium | reverse complement strand
GTATCCTTTGGAGTAAAATTGCTTTTGGGACAGCCTCGTCGTTATTTCGTAAATTTAAATAAGTCTTTAGCTTACTTTTTTAATAAAGCAATTGGGCTACTTTTTCCGCTTTTCGATTGGCTTGGGCTGCTAAAAAATCGGGATTTGAAAATTCCGAGCTCAGGTGGTGCCTGTTGATAGGTACCTCAGGGCCGATATTTTGCTGCCGTAATGATTGGTTTAATTGTTTTTCAATTTTGCCGATCCGGGATCGTTCCACGGATACCGTTGATAAGGCCTTGTCGAATCTATCAACGGAACCTTTTGGATTATTAATGACATCAACATTTTGAGTGCCTAAAGTTTTGCTGTCAAATTGAGCTGTAATGACCGCCGATTGACTCGCCCGGGTGTTTGCAGTCTCGGATGAAGCTGTCCTGAATTGCTTGGGCCAATCAATTTTAAAATATTTTAGCGGTGTCTCACTATAATCGTTAATATCGGGAATAACATTTTCGGCAGTCAGTATTGGGCCGCCATCTACATCCTGGCCACCGATAGACCCGACATCGGCATTGGAGAAATCATGATTTTGATTCAATTTATCGATATATTGAGCTCCTGCGCCTTGTTTAACATATTCCTTTGCAAACTCAGCAACATTTTTGTAACTGGAAACATGGCTCAAACCGGCATTCAAATCTTCGGTGGGATGGGCGGCTAGGTCGGCTAATAAATCTTTAATTCCACCGCTATGACCGTTGGCTTTGATATTATCATGTAAATAGCGCACAGCCAAAGTTGCGGCTGAATAGTGATCACTATCATCTTTCCATGTGCGGTTGGTCCCATCGCCAAAGTCATTTTGGAGAGCTATGGCCCCGGACATACTCCCTCCGTTATTGCTTAGGCTGGCGGCAATTCTTTCATCGGCACCGGGTAAAAATTCGGCGGTCCCTTCTTTAAACCAGGTTGGAAAAGAGACGTAATTCATGGTTCTTCCCATAATGGCATGAACCATTTCATGGGCGATAACCCGGTCATCGTATTCCGGAGCCAACCCTCCATTGGGTAAAGTAGCTGGTACTGCAGCTTTGGCATTAACAAGAAGAGCTTCAGTGGCGGCTTTTCCCGAACTGTCAGTCATATAATCAATGGCCGCTAAATATTTAGGGTCTGATTCATCCAGAACGACTTTTAGGACAGAACCATCTCCCTTTAAACCATAGCGCTGGGCTATCACATTTTCAGCCGATTCAAACCAGTCGCTTTTTAATGACTGGACGATGTCGGCATCATTGAGATTGACCTTCGGTTTTGTAAAATCAGTACCCGATGGAGTACGCGGAATCGTCTGATTCATCCCATCGATTTGCTGATTAATCCGATATAAGCGTTGTTGAAGATCACGCCGGTGTTCTACAGAAGCTGTCTGGCGGCTTGCTTGAACTGCCAGATCTTTACCGGACTCCAGTGCCGTTTGAATTTTATGTAAAGAGGCATCGGATGTTTGGATTTTAGAGAGCGCATTTTGCATCATTCTTGATATTTGCAAGTTTTCATGAAAAGTCGGTGCCTCCTCGGCTATTCCATGCTTTTTTATCGAAGATTGATCTTCTGGAGCCAAATCCGCTATCTTCGGGGAAGGTTTTTGGGTACTGCTATTGGGGGAGACCTCGGTATAGCTCGTGGTTGGCCCTACATTTTGCATCGAAACATTATTATCAACTTTCATAATGGTCGCCTTCTTTCAATATCGTTGCAGGAAAAATGATAACATTTTTCGGTTAGTATCAATGATTGATAAATCATTTGTCCAAGACTCCCTATTAAAAATCAAGATATTCTATATTTCGGCAGTTTTTGAATTTAAGTTTAGCAGTATAGTAAGGGCTTCGGAGGGGATTTGCTGGACCTTTTGGATAGGGGTCAATATCAATCGATGGATTGAATACCCTCATAAGCTTGTCCCTTCTTGTAAAAATCTAGTTGTTAACAATCCTTGTCAGCACCAGAAAAGATTTACTATACATACCTATTATCGGACATTTTGCCGAAAAATTCTATCCCCCAATTATAGAATTTTGGGGGAATAAAGGCGAAATAATAGCGCTTTTCCGATTTGCAATGACCTGAAATCTAATTTATAAATTGTTGCCAATCCCTGAGCCTGTACATTTAATTTTTAATACGAAAGAGGGTAAATTAACTATCAAGTTCCCGGAATATTTGATGAAGCAGGGTTCCATCCAAGTCGTGGCAATATTCCCAGATCATAATCCCGCCCAGCTGATTGGCGCGGATATAGGTTGTCCTGTAAAGTAAGGATTCTTGATCTTCGTAGGTAATGAAGGTATCACCATTCCACAAATAAGGGGCTTTCGCTTGGTCGTCCCAATATCGCAAAAAGCCGTTTCGGTTTATATAATTGTGAGCCAAGTTCTGGTAACTGTAAGTTTTACATTCCCCAGTCGCGGTCTGATAACGTCCGTTATTCACATTGGTTACCCTGCTCCAACCGTAACCGTAAAAAGCAGTTCCCAATATAAGTTTTTCAGGGGGCACACCTGCCAAGATATAACGTTTGACTCCAAAATCAGCACTTAAAGAAGTAGGGTCTTCGGGAGTTGAATAAAGGTTCGTATGGAGACCGGTTGTATGTTCCCATTTTCCGTGGAAATCATAGGCCATTAAATTGATAAAGTCAACCAATGGCGATAGTTTTTCAAGTTCCACCGAGTTAATGTAGAATAAACTAATATTAGCCGCAAAAGTCAGGAGATATTGTCGATGATCGCGTTTTGCTCTTTTGTCAAGCTTGTCCCTTAGCTCTTGCATCAGCAATGTAAAATTATTTTTATCTTCGGGCAGCCCTTTTTTGTCTCCCGCTCCAATAACCGGGAATTCCCAATCAATATCGACCCCGTCCAATTGATAATGATGGATATAGTCGGCAACACTTTTGGCAAATTTGATTCGGGACTCATCAGTGAGGGCGGCATCAGAAAAGCCGTCGGTTCCCCATCCTCCAACTGAAATAAGTATTTTAAGTTTTTTGTTCATTCTTTTCATTTTTTTAATGGATTGAAGTTGGGCCGGCTTGATTTTATTAATAATCTTGCCATCGGAGATTTCTGCAAAAGCAAGATTAATATGAGTTAACCTCTGTACGTCAATATCACGGGCTTGCCATTCTTTCCAGAGCGGCAGGTAGGTAACAATTTTATAAGAAGGAGCTGTGTCTTTGGCATAAATAGCATGGATACCGATTGAACATAATAGGATGAATAATAAAATTGCGGTTCCCTTTTTAAATGTTCCGGATGGTATTTTGAACATTGCAGCTATTCTCCTTGGTGCTGGATAAGTCGTGTATAGTCATCCTGATTCTTGGTAGCCAGAAAGTTTCCTGCAAAGGTAAAGGATGAAAAATGCAGGGAAATACAGGGGGGGTTATCGAATTGAAATATTTGAATGGCCGATAATCTAAAATAAAATTATCATCGAGGGGAGCATATTTCATGAAAGTAATCGTAATCGGTTGTACGCATGCAGGCACCGCAGCAATTGCCAATTTGAAGAAAAAAAATCCCGAAGTGCAAGTGACTATATATGAAAGAAATAATACAATTTCATTTCTCTCCTGTGGTATAGCTCTGTATATTGGTGGAGTCGTGAAAGATCCACAGGGATTATTTTATTCCTCTCCCGAAGCTATGGCAAAACTAGGGGTAATCACAAAAATGAAGCACGACGTCATTGATGTTGATTTCATCAAAAAACAGGTTACTGTGAAAAATTTGATTTCCGGGGAAGAGTTGGTTGACCTTTACGATAAATTAATTATTACCAGCGGCTCATGGCCGGTAATACCTGATTTACCCGGAATTGCTCTTCAAAATGTTTTGTTAGCCAAAAATTATGATCATGCCAATCAAATCATTGAAAAAGTTAAAAATGTCAATCATATTACAGTAGTAGGCGCCGGTTATATCGGGGTTGAATTGGTTGAGGCTTTTCGAACTCAAGGCAAGCAAGTGGCTTTAATCGACGGTGCGGAGCGGATACTCAGTAAGTACCTGGATCAACATTTTACGGATATTGCTGAACAGAGTTTGCTGGAGAATGGTATTCGGCTGATTCTCGGGGAATCAATTACCGGTTTTGAAGGTAAAGATGGTAACGTTGGTACCGTCACCACCAATAAAGGACGGTATCAAACTGATCTGGTTATTCTTTGTATCGGTTTCCACCCAAATACCGGTTTGTTTGGTGGGAAATTGGATATGCTGCCCAATGGGGCCATTAAAGTCAATGAATTTATGCAAACAAATCTTCCGGATGTTTTCGCCGCCGGAGATTGTTGCGCAGTAGTCTTTAATCCCACGGGCAAGCACGATTACATACCCCTGGCAACCAATGCAGTGAGAATGGGAACCTTGGTTGGGCTCAATATCATGCAACCGACTGTTTCCTATATGGGAACCCAAGGAACCTCCGGTATCAAGATTTATGGGTGGAACATTGCCGCCACTGGAATGACTGAGGACAACGCCCGGGCTATGGCGCTTGATATTCAAACTTCCATGTTAATTGATAATTACCGGCCGGAGTTTATGCCGGAATCCCAACCTGTGCATTTAAAAGTTGTCTATGAAACCGCTTCCCGGAGAATTTTAGGAGCCCAAATCTTGTCTAAAGTTGATTTGACCCAATCGATCAATACTTTATCGGTATGCATCCAAAATAAAATGACCATTGACCAATTGGCTTTTGTTGATTTCTTTTTTCAGCCGCATTTTAATAAGCCGTGGAACTTTTTAAATTCGGTTGCTTTAAATACTTTATAAATTTTTTATATTTCAGACAGCCTTAGTATGGGGAATGGTGATCTTCGCTGGTTGGGATTTTTCTTCCGGCCGGTGTCGCGGGGAATGGGCAATGGTTATGCTGCTTAAAATTATTTCCTGTTCGCCGGTTTTGGAATTGTTTCGCCATTCGGCCCTTGGTAAAACAACGGTTAATTCATAGGGTGGGCCATTAATAGGTATCTCACGGGATACCTTGATTTCTTGGCCGAATATTTTGATTACAATTGTATCTAAGGTGGTATTGAATTTAAGGCTGGTATGACTGGTATGATCGGGGCCACATTGTGCCCAGATCTGTTTGAAAAATTGTCGGATGTTTTTCCAGAACATGGTTCAAACCCTCCCTACTCTATGGTATGTTTATCAATGGGATGGGGTTAAAAGAATACTTTTGAAGTATTGAAACTGATGAGGTCATAGAAGTTGTTGTTTTGGAAAGAAATCAACCCAAGGTTTTTATTACGGTTCCTATTCTACATAGCCGGTATCATATTTTTGTATAGGGTGCCTTGGCCAAACATAGCCAGGGGCCCGGTTTTATGCCCCTTTCAAAGAATCTTGGGTATTCCATGCTTGGGTTGTGGGATGACCAGGGCATTTTGGCAGATCCTCCATTGTCACTTTCAAACAGCCTTTGCCTATAACGCGCTGTCTTTTTTATTTTTTCCAGCCATTGCTTTAATGATATTCTGGGATATTTACCGGGAAATCAAAAATTTGTTTTTTTAAATCTCAGAATGATCTTAAAACCTGGAAAGAACCACTTCATTTAAAATAGTAATCCTCTTTTGAACATACTAATCCTGCTTCTTGCTTAGCCATATGGTAATCTTTCACCAGTTGCCGTGTTGTTTTAAAGTCGTTATTACCTTATAAGCATCTTTATGAGGCTTATAAGGTTTATCGATTTTTCCTGTAAGGTTGTGGTATAATTTGGATAAAGTCTTGTATTTTCATGGACTTCAGCAGTAAGCTCCATCAAATTTACATGGGGGGCTGAGGCGATGCAGTCCTGAGCGTGCAAAAATTTTATCATAGTGTTGGGTAGGAGATTGGATGCTAAATTATTTTCATATTATTTTTAGTTCGGTGGTTATCTATCTTTTTATAATCATTGCCATCCGGCTATTCGGGAAAAAGGAACTTTCCCAATTATCCATCGTCGATTTGGTGCTGATTTTATTAATCAGCAATGCTGTTCAAAATGCCATGGTTGGACAAGACACTACCTTAACCGGGGGTCTCATTGCGGCAACCGCCTTATTTCTCACCAATTTTCTGTTAAAGTTTATTTTTAATCGCTTTCCCAGATTCGGGCGGTTGGTTCAAGGGGAAGCACTATTATTGATTTACAAAGGGAAACTGAATGAGGCCAATATCAAAAAAGCTAAGATTACTATGGATGAGCTCAGAGAATCCATTCGGGAACACGGCGTTGCCACGCTTGAAGAAGTCGATCTCGCAGTGATGGAAATGGATGGGAATGTCAGCATCTTATCGCATGAATTTCAAAAACAGACCATTCGGAAAAGAAAGGCGCACCATTCTTTGGCGAATCAAACCCAAAACTAATTATTCGTATTTTCTATTGAATAACCCCTTAAGATGATTTATAGTATATATTTGGCAAGAAATATATTGGTTTGACGCTATAATGTCAATACCAAATCGGATGATTTTGAAAACGCATCTACGGCTGTCATTGAATTTAGAAAGGATGTTTACTATTGAAACTAGGGATTGTCGGATTGCCCAATGTAGGAAAAAGTACTTTATTTAATGCGATAACCAAGGCCGGGGCGGAGAGCGCCAACTATCCGTTTTGTACCATTGAACCCAATGTAGGGATTGTATCGGTTCCCGATGAGCGTCTTCAAAAACTGGCTGAAATGTATGAGCCGGAGAAAATAACCCCTACGGCAATCGAATTTGTTGATATTGCAGGTTTGGTTAAGGGCGCCAGCAAGGGAGAAGGGCTTGGCAACAAGTTTTTGGCCCATATCCGTGAAGTGGATGCTATTGTTGAAGTCGTGCGTTGCTTTGAAGACCCGAACATTGTTCATGTAGACGGTTCGGTTGGCCCAAAAAGGGATGCTGAAACCATCAATTTGGAATTAATTTTTGCGGATCTGGAAACTTTGGAAAAACGAATTGACAAAGCTTCCAAGTTGCTGAAAGTTCAAGATCCCAGGCTACGAGCTCAGTATGAGATGGAAGTGGCGATTTATGGCCGGATTAAGGAAGGACTTGAAAGTGGTTTGCCTGTCCGTGCCCTTCAATTTACCGAGGATGAAAAAGAAATTGTCCGCCAGGCTTTTCTACTCACCGATAAGCCGATTATTTATGCCGCGAATGTAGCTGAAGCTGATTTGGCAAACAACGGGGCCGGTAATCCCCTGGTCAACGAACTAGAGACTTTGGTGAAAGAAGAAGGCGCGGAATTGGTCGTCACGTCGGCCCGTATTGAAGAGGAAATTGCAGAGCTGGATGATGCGGAACGAAAAGAATATCTAAAAGAATTGGGTATTGAGGAGTCGGGCTTGGACAAGTTGATTAAGAAAAGTTATCAACTTCTGGGATTGATAAGTTTTCTGACTGCGGGCAAACCGGAGGTCCGGGCTTGGACTATCACCAAAGGAATGAAAGCCCCCCAAGCGGCGGGTAAGATTCATTCCGATATCGAGAGAGGGTTTATTCGGGCGGAAATTGTAAGCTTTAAAGACCTTATCGCTTGTGGTACATATAATGCAGCCAGAGAAAAGGGCTTAGTCCGGCAGGAAGGTAAAGACTATGTTATGCAGGATGGGGATGTGACCCTATTTCGGTTTAATGTCTAATGTCTATAATAATTCTTAAGTTTCGACCCTATACAGACGCACAAGACCATATCAGAAAAATTTTCTAAAATCAGATCTTTAGGCCTGCTTACAAGCCTAAGCTGAAAAATACATCGGCGATATTTTTATACATTCAGCTGGAGTGTGTGACTATCAAGACTTGGATTCCCGTAATCAATAAGATAAACCCCTTAGACTTTCTTAAAATATTTTATTTGAATTGTCAGGAGGTATTTTTTGATTTTGAAAATTCGTTTTGGATAGTCTTTTTTATATCCCAATGAGTTTCATTTAAGTTTTATTTATTAAAATGCGAGCGAGAGGACCCTTGCCAAAAAAAAATGTGCTACTCGGGCAGGGAAACTTTTATTATTAAAAAAACGATACGGATAATGAGGTATAGAAAGGGAAATGATGGATCCCTTTCTTTTAATGAGGATATCAAGATAGTGATTGCTTGGTAATGAAGTTGAAGCAATAGAAGGATTATCGGAAAGGATCTGTTCTTATGCTCCAATGTTTGGAATCCCTAGTCAAAAACAAATTGAAAGGAAGAATCATGAAGTTTTATTAAGCTTTTACAACCATTCTGTAAAAGATCTGTAATTTTTGTGACAAAGAATTTACTCTTGCTGGGTTGCAAAAAAGAATGATATTATTCGATATGAGCGAAAAGCTCAGAAGTAAAAATAATTAGGAGGGATTTTTGTTGAAAAAAGTTCTAGTATTGGCTATGGTTTTAGTCGTATTAGTGGTGGGCGTTGCAGTTAACGCAGCCAAACCGGTTAATATCGGTTGTGTTATCTACAAGTTTGATGACACTTTCATGACTGGCGTGCGGAATAATATCGATGCTGCCGCTAAAACTGTGGGTGCTAAAGTTGATATCGTTGACGCCCAAAACATGCAAGCTACCTGTAATGATAAAGTTGATCTTTTCATTACCAAAAAGGTTAACGCACTTGCAGTTAATCCTGTTGACCTTTCCGCTTGTGGTGTTATCATTGACAAAGCCAAAAAAGCTAATATTCCTTTAGTATTATTCAATCGTCAACCATTCAAAGATGACATGGCTAAATGGAATAAAGTTTACTATGTTGGCGCTATTGCTGCTCAATCCGGAAT
>DNPQ01000494.1:3975-6307 GCA_003501335.1 Bacillota bacterium | reverse complement strand
TTGGTAATGATTCGCTCGGCCATTTATTTGTTCAGGTCTCACAATATACTTCCACAATGTCGCTTTTAGAGGTTGCCGGGACAATTTTACCCGTTAAATTGGCTCCGTTCATTCTGAGAATATAATGGCCGGAACGATTATTTTTAATATGAATTTTGTAAAGGACACCCCTAAATTTTCGTTCGATTTTAATTTCTTGAATTTGGGAAGGAATGCAGGGATCAATTCGCAAACCGTCAAATTCAGGCCGAATCCCTAAAATATATTGAGTGATGGCTACATAGTTCCAGGCGGCAGTTCCAGTCAGCCAGGAATTTTTTGCCTGACCATGGAGTTTGGCATCACTGCCAGCTATCATTTGGGAATATACATAAGGTTCCATTCTATGCAAGTCGCTAATTGCCTCTCGATAAGCAGGGGCGATTTTTCGATAATATTCGAATGCCTGGTCGGCCCGGCCAAGAACAGTCTCGGCAATCATTATCCAGGAATTATTATGGCAGAAAACGCCGGCGTTTTCTTTATACCCCGGAGGGTAAGAACTGATTTCCCCCAGTTCAAGGTGATATTGAGTATAAGGGGGATTTAACAATCGAATTCCATGCGCCGTGTCTAGACGTTGTTTTACTGAATTCAGGGCTTTGAGGGCTAAGCCGTTTTCAAGGCCAATTCCGGCCATAACACAAATGCCCTGGGGTTCTATATAAATTTGACCTTCTTGATTTTCGTGACTTCCCACTTTATGACCGGCATCATCGTAAGCCCGTAAGAACCACTCACCATCATACCCATCTCGAATAATAATTTGTCTCATATTATCCACTAAGTTTAGAACGGAGGTTGCTTCAGCATCAAGACCCTGCCGGCGACAAAGTTCTGCATATTCAGGCCCAATGTGGACAAACATACCGGCTATGAAAACCGATTCGGCGATTTTTCCATCTTTACTGGTGCAAATTTGGAACGATTCATCGGGAGTATTAGAATAACAATTTAAATTTAAGCAATCATTCCAATCGGCATGACCAATGAGTGGAAGCCCGTGAGGACCAACATTAGAAGCGGTATATCGTATTGAACGCCGTAAATGCTCCATGAGACTGTCGGCAATAGAAAGCTCATTGTTAAAGGGAACTTGCTCATTTAATATCGAATAATCACCGGTTTCTTTAATATAGGCGGTCACTGAGTAAACCAGCCATAATGGATCGTCATTAAAGCCACCACCAATATCGGAATTTCCTTTCTTGGTTAATGGCTGGTATTGATGATAAGCACTGCCATCCGGCAATTGAGTAGCTGCTAAATCTAGAATCCGGGCCCGAGCACTTTCTGGAACCATTCCGACAAAGCCCAGTAAATCTTGGTTAGAATCTCTAAAACCCATACCTCGGCCGATACCGGATTCAAAATACGAAGCACTACGAGAAAGATTAAAAGTAACCATTGTTTGGTATGGATTCCATGTATTTACCATCCGATTGAGCTTTGGTTCGTTTGTTTCCAGCCGGTAAACGGAAAGCAAATTGGTCCAATAGTTTTTGAGTTGGTTAAGGGCGTCATCAACTTGATCTGGAGTTGCAAAGTGGGACATCATTTTTTGGGCAGGCGCTTTATTTATGTTTCCTGGCTGTTGCCATTTCTGATCTGCCGGAACTTCAATATAGCCTAAAACAAAAATGTATTCTTGGCTGGCACCTGGCGCCAGCGTAACTTCCAAACAATGAGAGGCAATTGGCGACCATCCATCGGCAATGGAGTTATTGGATTCCCCTGCAATAACGGCTTGAGGGTTATGGAGGCCGTTATAGGTTCCGATAAATGACTCACGATCGGTATCAAATCCATTGATAGCTTGATTTACACTATAGAAGGCATAATGATTGCGGCGTTCCCGATATTCCGTCTTATGGTAAATAACATTTCCTTCGACTTCGACTTCACCGGTATTAAAGTTACGCTGGAAGTTTGTCATATCATCATAAGCATTCCAAAGGCAAAACTCAATAAAAGAAAAAAGTTTTAAACTTTTGGTCTGATTACTTTGATTGGATAGAGATACCCGGTGTACTTCGCAATTATATCCAACTGGAATAAAATAAGTAATATCGGCTTTGATTTGATCCTTGATACCGCTAATTTTAGTATATCCCATGCCGTGGCGGCATTCATAAAAATCTAAATCAGTTTGAACCGGTTGCCAAGAGGGGGACCAAATAGTCTTGTTGTCAAGAATATAGAAATAGCGTCCATTGGTATCAAATGGAATGTTATTATAACGGTAACGGGTGATTCTACGAAGTCGGGCATCTTTATAGAAACAATATCCTCC
>DNPQ01000494.1:0-3626 GCA_003501335.1 Bacillota bacterium | reverse complement strand
GATTACATACTCTTGTTTCGAGTCGTCAAAATGTCCGAATTTCATTTTAGCTCATCCTTTTTAATTTGATAAAAGTTTATGGAATAAGGAAAGACATCGAAGTCATTATAACCGTAATATTTGAATTTGTCAATTTTGAGCAGGTAGTTATTTGATTTATATACGTAATTTTAATAAATTTACAAATTATTCTTGACACCGGTGACATGAAAATGCTACTATTATTTTAACAAAATATTCTAAACATGGTCACGTGAATGTAACAATTTAAAATAAATGGCTGCTTAATACATATGCTTGATAATTCTATGGGTACATAACGGTCGTTTTAAAATTATATGATTATTGGTAAATGTTTTCTAATTCATGAGTAGTTTAATTGATATTTAAAGTGGATTTTGTTTTTAATAGGATAATTGAGAAACGCACATTAATGACATCGATATCACTTAAATTAAGATTCTCTTCTGAGCTGTGTAAAGCTGATAATCTAGTTTTTAAGGCGATGAAGGGACATTAACTAATCATTGGGACTTTGATGTGATTGAAAACATGGCAATCTTCACTTGAGAAGCCCCAACCCGGGGGGGGGTGGGAATTTCGAATATAAGGGTTCGGTATCAATCGCTTTAAAAGCGCTTTGAAATCGAATCGAGCTTTATCTTATATTGCAACATAAAAGGAGGATTTGATTGATGAAAAAGTTAATAGTTCTTTTTTTAGTCGTTGTATTTACTTTATCCGTAGCCATAACGGCGTCGGCGAGCACTTTTAACCCGTTTTGCGGCGGCAGGATTGTTTGGTCCTATATTGATTCGGATGCCAAAAATTCTACGGATAACAACAACGAAGATTGGAAGGATAACCCGGTATCTCTTAACCACGGCGGTTTGAAATTGTTGCTCAGGGAGTCGCTTTCCGATGACGCCACCGGAACCTGGGCCAATATCGGTTTCAGGGCTGACGGTTGGCCAAATGAGAAATACCAAAGCGACGATGGCACAGTTAATAAGGGCACAGCACCCCTTAATGGCAATTCGATAAATACAACTACGATTTATGATTTCGGCTGGAAAAAGATTGGCGGTTCCCATTTCAACCTTTGGTACAGCAACTGGGAAAGTGAAACGACCAATATCGGCCAGGGCAGAATCTATGAAGTATATCCGACCCAATTTAATGAGGACCCTATGTTTGACCGGGATGCCAGTCATTGTATTGATCTGGATTACATCGACGATAACCTGCAGGTCAGTTACATCTATGAACCCAATAAAAATGATGTCGACAAGAACAATAATTATTTCGCCGTGATCTACAAGTTTGACGGCGGCGACGCCCATGCCGGTTATTATAATGGCCAGACGGGATATACAAAATCTGGCGCCAGTTCCGATACTCAATTCAATTCCAGTGAATATATTGTTGGGACAAAATTTAAGGCTGGCCCGATAAGCGCTCAGGTTGATTATCTTAACATGGATATGAAGGAAGACGTAGATGGCAATGATTGCCCATGGGACAAAGGCAGCATTGCTTCAGCTGATATTTCCTATGATCCTGCCAAATTTGATGTTACCTTGATATCCGATGATAAATATCATTTCCATACCAATGGCGGTTACGGTTACCAAGCGAGATATAGCGGTTTTTGCGATGGCAAACTATCGCTGGTTTATAAAACAATGGTCGCCGATAAAGACATCGACGCCACCGGCATAAGGGGCCATCTAGAAACCGGCAATTTCAGCACCGCCTATATCGGGTATAAGTATGGTATTTTTGAAACCAGACTTGGCTGGGGTAACCATGGTAAGGATGATGGCAAAGATGACTATGTGTTTGCCAGCGTTTATGCTAATTTCTGGTAGAATTGGTTGAAAGCTCAATTGGGGTTGTCTCAAGCTGAGACATCCCCTTTTTAAATAAAGATTGAGGAGTCAAATGAAATTTTTAGCTATTAACTTTCTGACCAATCTTGTTACACTGAAATTAAAGTGAAATTAACTGTTTATAAGTACGTAATGTAAAACGGTTATATAATATTGAAAATTAAAGTAATTTTATTTATATATAAAGGTCTAGAGAAGATTGCCATATCGAATGCCCAATTTTTTTGTTCATATTATTTATTAAGGGGGTCCCATCATGAAAATGAAGTTATCAGTTTTCCTGCTATCAGTCATATTGTTGCTCACTATTCCGGCTATTGCCGATCAAACCGACAATATTGGCAATAGTATAGTGAATCAAGGCAATCCTCAAAAGATCGCTTTTTTATCCAAACGGGATGGCCGCTTCGAAATTTATACGATGAGTGGTGATGGCACCGAATTAAAAAGACTCACGAACAGTAAAGCTGATAAAATGATGCCGTGCTGGTCACCGGATGGAGCTAAACTTCTTTATTTATTAAAAAAGGGCAGCCGGGATCAATTATGGATGATGAATGGCGATGGCAGCGGGCAATTAAAATTGGCAGACGAGTGTATGGAAGATTTTCCTCCGCGGTGGTCCCCGGATGGTTCGAAGATTGTTTTTACCGCTAAATATCAATCGAAAAGCGCGGCATTTATAATAAATAGCGATGGTACCGGTTTAGCCCGTTTATCGGAAATAGGCTGGGAAGGTTTTGCACCTTCATGGTCGCCGGATGGTTCGAAAATTTTATATCTGCAAAAACTCAAAGATGATACGTTTATGTATTTGATTAACCCGGATGGGACAGGAATCTACAAGATAATGAAGGATTCCGGGACTTGCACCAATCCGGTTTGGTCGCCGGATGGACGAAAAATCGCCTATATCTTTAAAAAGCAAACCATTCTCGGAATTGAAAGTAAACTGTATGTAATGAATGCAGATGGCAGTAATATTGTACCCATTGTAAAAGTAAGTCAAAAAGTTGATGATATTGATTTTGATGACGATTTTTACTGGTCGCCGGATGGTAAACAAATTGCTTTTACCAAAGTGGCGAACGTTGATGCGGACGTTACGGATGGAGGCAGTCCGATCTTTGTTTTTACTTATGGCACATATATTGTTGCCACAGATGGTAATAGTGATGAGATTCAGCTGGGGACAACCGGAACCAAACGTGCGAATCCAATTTGGTCAGCGGATTCATCGCAGGTAGCCTTTCTTTCCGATTCAGAGGTCCATATATGGAATATGAAAAATAAAATTGAGAACACGATTCATATTGACGATGCCTCTATTGTGCTTAGTTCTATACAAGGCTCACCAGATGGACAAAAGATTATTTTTGCCGCTAAAAATAGTTCCTTTCAAAAAGCAGGTTTATTTTTGGTTGATTTAAGGGGCAAAGTAATGAAGTTGACTGAAGCAGGCGATTATAATCCGGTGTGGGCACCTGGAACTATTTTGAAATAAAAATACAGCATCACTGTCAACATAGCGGTTGATGGTAGGAACTTTCCTCCGACCATTTACTAAATTAAGATCCACCTTAGCCGGCGGGTCTTAATTATTTTATGATTGAAGTTTAAATTTTTGGTGGCTTCGTAGCACGCGAAGGATTTTATTTCTTTGTAAAGAATGAGTAAAATACCAAGATACCAAGAAAAGAAAATGGCCAAACTTGATATAAAGATATTGCAAGG
>DNPQ01000279.1:1504-12850 GCA_003501335.1 Bacillota bacterium | reverse complement strand
TTATTAGAAAATGATGGATTTTGTATAAAAGAAATACTAAATTTGTTGACATTATCCTTAATATATAATAACATCTAACTGGACATATCAACATGTTAATATAACGGTATATCCAGAAATAATATTTTGAAGATTGAAAGTTGGATATCTTTAATTTAAAATGCAACATTCTTTGAATCATCCATCACCAAAGTTAGAAGCGACAGAAGTGAGTAAATCCAGGATTGCCACAGGGAGGTGAATAAAGTTGATAAATGGAATGGCTCCAAAATATTTCATTGTAAAGAGTAAGGTACTTGAAATGATTGACAAGGAAGAGATCGGTTCCAATGGTATCGTTCCCAGTGAACGAGAATTGATGAAAATGTTTGAAGTCAGTAGAATCACAGCGAAGAAAGCCATAGACGACTTGGTAAAGGAAGGTTATCTCTATCGTGTCCAAGGTAAAGGAACATTTGTTAAAAATGAAACCTTAAATCAAGACTTAGTATCCATTACCAGTTGTACCAATGATATTCTTAATATGGGCATGGTACCGTCCAAGAAATTACTGGTTTCCGAAGCTTTATTTGCTGATCAGGCGCGGATGAGAAGATTGCAACTATGTGACGGTGATAAAGTTCTGATGGTAAAGCGGGTTTATTTTGCCGATAATGAGCCATTGAACTTGACAACTACATATTTGCCCTGCAAACTTTTTCCCGGTATTGAAAATTATGATTTTGGTATTGAATCGATTTACCATACATTGGAAACACAATACGATACACGGATTACTAAAGCAACCAGGACAATTGAAGCCGTGCTTGCAGCCGATGAAGTAGCGGAAATTTTAGGAATCGAAGAGGGAGAAGCAATTCTTTTATTTAGGGCCGTAACCCTCGGGATTGTGAATGGAAAGGAGGTGCCGATTGAGACCTTTAAAAGCTATTACCGTACCGATAAATTTAAGTTTTACATTAACCAGGTAAAATGAGACATCGGTTTCTAAAGAATCTTTCGTGGAAAAAAGTAAAGATAGCATAAGATAAGGAGCAAACCACATGAAAAAAAATCGTTTACAAGTAACCATAGCGGTTTCATTAGTGGCAATGATGTTAATTTCTTTATTCTTTACTGGATACGCTAAAAAGCCGGATCTTGGAGTAGCTCTTATTACATCAGCCGCCGGGGCCAACGATAAAGGCTATAATGAATCGGCTATCAAAGGTCTTGAACAAGCCAAAAAAGAATTGGGAATCAATTACAAAGTGGTGGAGTCCTCCGATATTCCAGGCAGCTTAACCCAGCTTGCAGATGCCGGTTATAAGGTCATTTTCAGTCTGGAGTATAATTTCGATGCTTTGATTAAAGGGGTTGGCGGTAAAAAAGCCATCGCTGCCCAATATCCTAATACTACATTTGTTGTATTTAATGATAGTCCCAATTTGGACCCAAATGGGAAAGTTATCAATAAGAATGTAGTCTCGGTGCTTTTTGATGTCCACGAAGCTTCATTTATGGCTGGTGTTTTGAGTACATTGGTCAATGAAAATGCTAAAACCTTGTTTAATGCCCAGGATTATGGTTTTACGCCCGGGGATGCCGGCCGGAAAATTGGATTTCTGGGTGGCACCAAGTCAAATGGGATTACCGTTTTCAGCTATGGATTTGCCGAAGGTGTCAATTATGAAGCCCAAAAAATGAATGTTAAATACACTTATTATAGCGACTATAACGCTGGTTTCACGGATTCCGCCGCCGGGGCAACCAAAGCCAACACTTACTATCAAAACGGGGCTAATATTGTCTTTGGCGTTGCCGGAGCTGTTGGCGACGGTGTGGATTCCAAGGCCAAAGAAGTGAAAAAACTTTCCATTGAAGTCGATGCCAACAAAGATGGCAATCAACCGGGTTATATTCTCACCAGTGTTCTCAAAAATACCAAGGTTCCTGTCTATGAAATCATTAAGCACTTTAAAAAGAATACCCTGAATCAGATCAACGGTAAAGTCATTAGTTACAATTTAGCTTCAGGAGCTACCGGGATTACTGATTTAAGTGTTATTGAATCGAAGGTGACTCCGGCAGGAAAAGCCAAATGGAATGAGATTAAGAGTGAGCTAAGCGCAGTTGCTAAGAAAATTGCCAGCGGCGTTATTAAAGTAACCAATGCCCAGGCAGGACAAGCATTTCATAAAACCGATCTGAAAAATCTTTCGATGCCGAATGACTAATCTTCGGTGACTTGAGTTTACAATGAATACACCCATTGAAACACTTTTATGGCTGATTTCGGCAAGACGCCCGTAAGGCGTTTTGCCGAATGGATGCCAAAAATGATGAAGGGCAAAATCGATGAATGCAATCAGGACTGAAAATTTAACCAAGAAATATGGAAGCTTTGTCGCCAACGCCAATATCAATCTGTCTATTCCTAAAGGCGAAATTACCGCTATCGTAGGTGAAAACGGCGCCGGTAAGACGACTTTGATGAATATGTTTTACGGATTGGGACGGCCAACTTCCGGTGCTATTTTCGTCAATGACCAAAAAGTAGACTTCAGCTCACCTTTGGATGCCATCCATTGTGGACTTGGTATGGTTCATCAGCATTTTAAGCTTGTACCCAGCCTGGCTATTTATGAAAATATCATGCTTGGAGCCGAGCTGCCGAAGACCTTAAGTTTTAAAGACCGATTCAGAATGCAATCTCCTTTCATTGATAAAAGGCAAGAACGAATCGTCATTGAAAAATTGATTCATGATTACCAATTCGAACTTGATCCGAGTGAACGGGTTGAAAATATTTCGATTGGCGCTAAACAACGGGTCGAGATTTTGAAAATGCTTTATCGGAATGTTGATATTTTAATATTTGACGAGCCGACTGCAGTTTTGACGCCACAAGAAGTGGATGAGCTGCTCGTTAACTTCAGAGAATTGAAAGAGCAAGGGAAAACCATATTATTAATCACTCATAAATTGCGGGAAGTGATGGATGTCAGCGATCAGGTTATCGTGATCCGGCGGGGCAAGGTTGTCGGTAGTAGACCCACCATTCAGACGAGTGTTGAAGAGATTGCCACGATGATGGTCGGCCATGAAGTCCATCTTCAGACTCAAAAAGAGGCCAGAGCGTTTTCGAAAAGTCCTGTTGCTTATCAAGTTAACGGCTTATCAACCACTAACTATTTAGGTAAGAAGGTCCTTGATAATATCAGTTTTGAAATCAGGGAAGGCGAGATTTTAGGAATTGCCGGCGTTGAAGGAAACGGCCAAAGTGAACTGGTAAAGGTGCTATCGGGTCTGATGCTTTCAACGGAAGGCGGGGTTCAGCTTTACGGGGAGGATTTGACGAATCAGTGGCCCTGTGAAATTCGTAAATCAGGCGTCGGCATTATCCCCGAAGATCGTTATGCACAGGGGCTTTGCAAAGAAATGTCGCTTGGCGATAATTTGATCGCCGGTTACCATGGAAATAGCAGATTTTGTAAAAACAATATTCTTGACCAAAAAAATATCTGTCAAAACCGGGATGAATTACTCAATAAGTATGATATTCGGGTAGCAGACCCAGAAGGAACCGTTTCCCAGCTTTCGGGTGGAAATGCCCAAAAAGTGATTATTGCCAGAGAATTTGATTCGGGCCTTAGGGTTTTGATTGCCAGTCAGCCGACCAGGGGTGTTGACATTGGCTCGATTGAATTTATTCATCGTTGCATATTGAATTTACGACAGCAAAATAAAGCCGTTTTACTGATTTCCAGTGAACTCAGTGAAATCATGGGTCTTAGCGATAGAATTTTAGTCATGTATAAAGGTAAAATCGTTGGCGAAGTTGCCGGGGATAAGGCCAATAACTCTCAATTGGGATTGCTGATGGCCGGTATTACCAAATAACCGGTAGATAATGAGGAAAGTTATGAAAAATAATCATTCTGTAATATCTTCTATCTATAGCGCCTTAATTCCGATAGTGCTTGCGTTCTTTGTCGGAGGAATCATTATCGCAGTGATTGGCGAAGACCCGTTTTTAACATATCAAATCATGATTCAGAAATCACTATTCACCAGTCAGGGTATTTTAAAGACACTTCATTTCGCAGCTCCATTGATTTTGACAGGCCTTGGAATTGCAATTACTTTTAAAGCCAATATTTTTAATATGGGTGTCGAGGGCGCGGCGGTTTTAGGAGCCTTTTTTGCAGGCGTGGTCGGTTTCAGCATCAAGGGGATCAATCCGGGGGTTCATATTACCCTTTGCCTGGTAACCGGAATGCTGGTAGGAATGATCGTCACGTTGATTCCCGCCATATTGAAAGCCTATTTCAAAGTCAACGAAATGGTTGTTACCTTAATGCTCAACTATGTGGTGGTTGAAATCGTTAAATTTTTGGCCCAGGGTGTATTTAAAGACCCGGCATCCGGTTATGTATCAACCTATGCAATTGCCGACAGCGCCATGTTCAAAAAGATTTTCAATAGCGATTTGACCCTGTTTTTCTTCATTGCCATTGGGGTATTGATTATTTTCTATGTGATTTTTAATAAATCCAAGTTGGGCTTTGAAATCACCGCTATGGGTAAAAACCCGGAGTTTGCGGAAGCGACCGGTATGAATGTCGCTCAAAAGATTGTGCTAATCATGTTGATCAGTGGAGCTGTCAGTGGTCTGGCAGGAGCAGGCTTCCTCATGAGCGAGAAATACCGGTTTACACTTGATTTTTCCGGAGATCCGGGTCTCGGCTGGGATGGCATGCTGGTTGCTTTGTTAGGAAATCATAGTCCGATTGGTATTTTGGTGGTGGCCATTTTCTATGCTGCCTTGAAAACCGGCAGTGAATATATTGGCCTATTTACCAACGTACCCAAAGATATCGTAGGAGTCATTCAAGGGATCCTGATTCTTTTCCTTTCGGTACGATTTATCAGTCAAAATACCAGCCTTAGGGTGAAGGTGAAAAAATTATTCTCTAAAATCCGTCCTAACAAATTGAAAAATGATGAGTGTTGATAGTATGGAAGGAAGATGGATATGAACCTCATTCAGAATATATTATATGATATGTTTTATCATAGTACACCTTTGATATTGGCCGTATTGGGTGGATTGTTCGCCCATAAAGCGGGTGTACTCAATATCGGGCTCGAAGGTATGATGCTGATGGGCGCTTTCGCAAGCGCCTTAACCGTGATGTTGACGGGAAGTTTATGGCTGGCTCTCCTGGTCAGTGTTCTGCTGACGCTTCTTTTGGGACTGATTTTTTCTTATTTCAGCGTTACCTTGAAAAGTAATTTTATTATCACCGGTTTTGGAATTAACTTGTTTGTGGCGGCGTTAAGCGCCTTTGTCCTGAAATTCATGCAGTTAGCCAATATTAATGTCAGTTCGGTTGTGAATGTAGCCGGTTTAAAAATCCGTATTCCGTTGATTGCGGACATACCTTTTGTCGGAAACATTATAAGCGGTCATACGGCCATTACCTATACGGGTTTCGTTTTGATCCTTGTTACCAGTATCGTGTTATATAACACCCGCTTTGGAGTTTATGTAAGAGTGGTCGGAGAAAATGAAGAAGCGGCCAAATCCGTTGGTATTCATGTGGAGGCCATTAAATATGCAGCCGTGTTAATCGGCGCCGCTCTTTGCGCTCTGGCGGGTATGGAACTTTCGGTTGAAAGAATGGCCCTCTTCACCAATAATATGACGGCCGGCCGGGGATTTATCGCGATTGCCGCAATTTATTGCGGCAGAGGGGAACCTTTGCGGTGTGCTTTGTACGCTTTACTTTTTGGTCTGGCAAAATCCCTGGCGATTAATTTGGCTTTGTTTGCCGGTCCGGTATCGCAATTGTTTGAAATCGTACCTTATCTTACCATCGTGGTGGCGCTCTTAATGGTTTCGGTTCTTCAAAATCGCAATAATACTGTAAGGGGATTTAAACTTGAGTAAATCAGCGCTCATTATTGTAGACATGCTAAAGGACTTTACCGATCCGCAGGGCCTGGTATATTACCCGCAAAACCGGGAAGTGCTGCCCCGGATCAAGCGGGTGTTGGAAGAATGCAGGAAGCATGGCCTGTTGGTCGTTTTTCTTAAACACTTCTACCGTAAAGAGAAATTTGATAAGAACCTACAAAATATGAGGCCCTGTTGCCTGGAAGGCACGGAGGGCGACGAAATCGATCCATTGCTTGAAGTTGATCCGGTGAAAGATTATGTGATTCAAAAGCGCCGTTATAGCGGATTCTTCGGGACCGATCTGGATATGGTGCTCCGCGAAAATAAGATTGAAAACGTGATCATCGTCGGAACCAAAACCAATTGCTGTATCCGGGCAACTGTAACGGATGCCTATAACCTTGATTATTTGCCTATTGTGATTGCAGATTGTGTCGCAACCAATGATGAAACGGTCAATCGGGTTCATTTAACGGATATCCGGAAGTATTTCGGACGGGTGATGACTTCGGAAGAACTTTTCGACCTTTTACACAAAGGGGAATTATCGTAAATGAAATATGACATGATCACCAGCGGGTATGTAAGTATTGATCGCATTATAAAAACGAAGACTCCGGTGCGCTATGGATATACTTCGATAGTCGAGAATAGCGACAATTCCAAGATTTATTATGGAGGCTGTCCCACCAATATCGCTTATCTTGACGCTAAACTGGGTCTGACGGTCCTTCCCATCATCCGTTTGGGAGCAGTGGATTATCAGGAAACCGGATTTTATGAGTATTTGGAAAACGCCGGAGTTTGTTTGAATGCGACTAGTTTGGTTCCGGATGAAATGACTTCCAACTGTTACTTACTTGCGGATCAAAATAATAATCATATTGCCATTTTCTATCCGGGAGCCATGGACCGTAAATATGCCGGTGAAATGAAAGATGAATTTTTTAAGGAAGCTCGGATCGCCGTACTGACGGTGGGTTCTTATGATGATAATGTTGAGTTTTATCAGAAATGTATGAAGCACCAAGTCCCGTTGGTTTTCGGCATGAAGTGCGATTTTGAAGCCTTTCCAAAAGAATTGTTCCGGAAAATCCTGTTTTCCAGCAAAATCATATTTACCAATCAGGAAGAGCGCCAAGAAATCGAGGATATTTTTAATTTTGCGGCCATTACCGAGCTTTTTGAAAAAGGAAGCGCCGAGATCGTTGTCACGACCCTTGGAAAAATGGGCAGTGTGTATTTTCAAAAATCTCCGCAAGGTTTGATATCTAATGCTATTCCCGCCGCTCCGTACAGTAAAGTAGTGGATACAAGCGGATCGGGCGACGCTTATATGGCCGGATTTCTCTATGGCTATTTAAATGAAAAGCCTATCGCAGAATGTTGCAAAATGGGCAGTGTGCTCTCTTCTTTTATCATTGAGAAGGTTGGCTGTACCACCAATGCGCCGACCCGTGAGCAATTTTTGAAACGCTATCAAGATTTCGACACGCAGGAAGGAAAATAAGATGGAGACACTTTATTTACGGGGCGAAGAACAGAAGATCGCCAAATATGTGATATTTTCGGGAGATCCCTGGCGGGTCGAAACATTGGCTAAATTGCTGGATGAACCGCAACATATTGCATTTAACCGTGAATTTAATACCTACACCGGCACTTATCAGGGATTGCCAATCACTGTTTCCTCCACAGGCATCGGCGCGCCGTCGGCGGCCATCGCCATGGAAGAAATGTATCAATGCGGCATGGAAGTTGCCATCCGTATGGGTACGACCATGGGCCTGCAAGATGACTTACTGGGGAAACTGATCATTCCCACCGGGGTAATGCGGGAGGAAGCGACCAGCGCAACCTATGTTCCCTTATCGTATCCGGCTGTCGCCGATATTGAACTCTTAAACTGCATGAACCAAAGTGTATTAAAGAATGGCAGACGTTATGTGAATGGGATTACCGCTTCGATGGATGGTTTTTATAGCCGGATGCGGGAGTCGAAACTGAGCCAAAAAATGCAGACCGATATCGATGCGACTTTTGTGCGGCTCAAAAAGTATAACATCCTGGCTGTCGATATGGAATCCAGTTGTATGTTGGTTTTATCCAATTTAATGGGCATTCGGAGTTGCATTGTTACCATCACCACAGTATTGGAGAACCTTAAAAAGACTTTGGCGGGTGAGGATAGGAAACGGGCTGAGCAAGATTTGTGCCAAATTGTACTGGACGGGTTAAAAATTTATCATAAAGAGGTTGATCCAAAATGAGTAACACCGATTTTTTAGGCAGGGGCAAACAATTCGTCATCGGTATGGTGCATTGTTTATCGCTACCGGGAATGCCCGGATTTTGCGGAGATATGAAAAAGGTGATCGATCAGGCCGTGAAGGATGCCATTACCCTTGAAAAGTCCGGCATGGATGCTATTATGGTTGAAAATATGGGGGACAATCCTTTCGGCGTTCTTCTGGAACCGGAGCAAGCCTGCGCACTGGCCGTGGTCAGCGCCTACGTCGCCCGGGAGGTTAAGATCCCCATTGGTATTGATGCGGCCATGAATGACTATAAAACGTCGCTTTCGATTGCCAAGGCCATTGATGGGGCCTTTGTCCGGGCGCCCGTCTTTGTGGATACGGTTGAATTTTTTGGCGGTATTATCAATCCATGCGCCAGAGAGGTTATGATTTTCAGAAAGAATTTGCAGGCGGAAAATATTAAAATACTGGCCGATATCCAGGTGAAACATACGCACATGGTACTTCCTCATATTACCATTGAAGATTCGGCAAAAACCGCCCAATCCTGCGGTGCTGATGCGATTATCGTAACCGGTACCCATTTTGGTGTGGAAACCCCGATTGAAATTATCCAGCGCGTCCGCAAGGTCACTACGTTGCCTTTGATTGCAGGCAGCGGAGTGAAGACCACCAATATCAAAGAACAACTCTCAATCGCTGATGGCGCTATTATCGGGTCTAGCCTTAAGGAAGGCGGAAAAATTGAAAATCCCGTGTCCTTAAATTTAGCAAGCGAATTAATCAGTACATTAAAAGGATAGTGTTGAAAATGATGAGACCGATGAAACTGGCCGGTAGCCAATTAATGTTTGGTAAAGATTGTCTGGAGCATTTGAAAACCCTCCCGGGGACCAAAGCTTTCATTGTCACCGGCGGTTCAAGTATGAAAAAGAGCGGCATCCTTCAGAGAATCGTTGATTTGCTGGCCGAGACCGGAATTAGGAGTGAAGTCTTTTCCGGAGTCGAGCCGGACCCTTTATTCAGCACAGTATACCGCGGCGCAGAGGCGATGAAGGCTTTCGGCCCGGATATTATCGTAGCGCTCGGCGGCGGCTCCGCGATGGATGCCGCCAAAGCAATGTGGGTCTATTATGAGCATCCGGAACTAACCAAATTATCCGATATTTTACCGCCCAACGGAATACCAAAGCTTAGGCAGAAAGCCATTATGGTCTGTATCCCTTCGACCAGCGGTACGGCCAGTGAAGTAAGCCGCTCCGTGGTGATCACCGAAGACGGCACCCATATGAAATTCGGTATCGGTAATATGGAAATGATGCCGGATGTTGCGATTTGTGATCCGCGGGTAACGGCCTCGATGCCTCCGTTGATCACGGCCGAAACCGGAATGGACGCCCTTACCCATGCTTTGGAGGCCCTTGTTTCGAAGCGGGCTAACTATCTCAGCCATATTTTGGCAGTCGCCGCAGCCAAGGATATTATTCATTTTTTGCCTGAAGCCCATCGGGATGGGTCGAATCTGGAGTACCGGGAAATTATGCTGAATGCTTCGATGACCGCAGGGCTTGCATTCACCAATGTTTCACTGGGGATCGTTCACTCCATGGCACACACGATTGGCAGCTTTTTCGGAATCTCCCATGGACTGGCCGATGCAGTGTTATTGCCTTATATCATCGCTTTCAACCAGGTTGATGAATCGGCCCGTAAAGTTTATGGCGCATTTGCCAAAGAGATAGGCAGTGATGATTTGGTCGCCGTTGTTCAAAAACTGAACCATACCTTGGAAATTCCCAGCGCTTTCAAAGCGATCATCAAAAATCAGGAGGAGTATATCATCAAGCTTGATACAATGGCAGAAACGGCTCTTAAAGATGGTTGTACTAAAACCAACCCCATCATACCCAGTAAAGATGAATTGAAAACGCTGTTCATGAAGGCCTATTGCGGGGAATAAAACATAACCATTTTATTTTATGTTTTTTGACATCATGAGAAAGGTTAAATACACCTATGAAATTAATATGCTACTTATCGAATGGGTATCCAACGATTGAATCTTGTATTCATATGGCGGATGATTATACAGAGGCTGGCTGCGATATCATTGAAGTGGACTTTCCATCGGCCCATCCGTTTTTAGAGGGAGAATATATTGCCGGCCGGATGAAGGCGGCGCTTCAAAACTGCAATGACTATAGCAAGTATATGGATGGTATCGCTCAAATGAAAGGCAACCATCCGGATATTCAATTTTTAATCGTGATTTATGAGGAAACGATCAACGATATCGGGGTGGAACGCTTTATGCAATTTTGTATGCAAAATCAAATCCGCGATATTATTTATGTAGGCGGCAATAATAGGGCTATGAAAGATAAAATTGTGGAAAACGGAATCCGGATTTCTTGTTATGTTCAATTTCACATGCCGGAAGAAGAAATCAAAGCCGCTCTTTCTGCCAACGGATTTGTTTATATGCAGGCCAAGCCGACCAGTCATCCTATCAATCCCCAGTTTCCAACCTTGAAAGATTGTATCGGGGAATTGAAAAGAAGGGGTATCCGGGGGGAAATTTACGCCGGAGTCGGTATCTACACTACTGATGATATTCAAATGGCTAAGAATTCCGGAGCCGATGCTGTTTTTGTAGGCAGTACGATCTTAAAACTGCAAAGCGATATTCCGAAAATGAAAGAGACCATCGGGCAATTGAAAAAGGCTTGTAATCAGTAAGGAACTTGAACTCACTGGGAGGTTGTCCTAAAAATACTAGGACAGCCTTTTTTTTAACGCCTGTCCTCCTCATGGATAGGGTTAAAAAAGCAGCTTACTGAATGGTTGCGTATGCATACGCAAGAGTTGCGTACGTCAACACAACGGCCGGTCCAAATCACACCACTCTTGACATGACCAAATCAAAACAATGACTCTATTGTATCCCAAACCTCCGAGATAATTTACCCAGCGGCCCGGCAGATTCTCCCGACGATTGGGAAGATTGATCCGTGCATCGGGAAGATTCTCCCAAGGCCCGGATCGATTCTCCGAACGACCGGGAAGATTGATCCGTGCATCGGGAAGATTCTCCCAAGGCCCGGATCGATTCTCCGGACGACTGGGAAGATTGATCCGTTCATC
>DNPQ01000279.1:878-1228 GCA_003501335.1 Bacillota bacterium | reverse complement strand
TCCCGAGCCATGGATCGATTCTCCGGACGACTGGGAAGATTGATCCGTTCATCGGGAAGATTCTCCCAAGGCACGGATCGATTCTCTCGACGACCGGGAAGATTGATCCGTTCATCAAGGATATTTTGAAAAAAGATGACACCACAGCGGACACGGAGGTCACAGAGACAATTCGGTGCAAAAAATCTACGTGCTGCCTGGAGGCTTGACACAGAGAAAGAGTAGAACACAAAAATCCGGTTAATCCGCCGCCTTTGAAAAAGTTCGCCTTTTGAAAAAAAGGCGATTAATCTTTTGAATCTTGGTCGGCTTTTTTATTTTTTAGCCAACATGGGCCACATAGCCCACAT
>DNPQ01000279.1:0-568 GCA_003501335.1 Bacillota bacterium | reverse complement strand
GGTATGGGGGCATAAAAATATAAAAAGGGGGTAAAAAAATAAATTACGATTTGGGGGCCGATGAATCTTTTTGTTGAACATGAATGCCTAAAAGCCATTGATGATATTGCTACGATGCCTACAGGGGACGTCACCCACTCCCCTGAAACCTCTCGGGCCAAAGGATGTGGCGGCACACCCTTTGGAATCTCGCCGCTCGGGGGCACCGTGCCCCCAGAGATCCCCCTCTATCGCGGCGTTCATCCGTGAACGCCGGAGGAGTGCTTGCGCGATTTGACTGACGCCCACTTCCATGTGGGCGTCTTCTTGGGAAGTTCTGGGGGCCGACGGCCATGATTCGTCATGAATCAAGGCCGCGTGGTCAGCATCGTGCTGACCATATCGCGGTTAGAAAATAGGGTTTTTTTTAATGAATGACGTGATAAACATGTGGTTTTAAAGATAATCCATCTTCTGTTGAAACGAAAGAGGTCAGGTGCATGCGCCGAAGAACAGATTGGGTTTTGACTGTCAGAACTGCAGAAGGAACGACATATCAGTATAAAAAAATTGATGAGGGCGATGAGGC
>DNPQ01000193.1 GCA_003501335.1 Bacillota bacterium | reverse complement strand
AAATGAAGGGCGTCAAAGAAGTCAAGGCTTCATTGGCTAAGTCGCAGGTTACGGTTGAATATGATCCTTTCCTCGTTACGAGCGCTCAATTGGAAGCGGCAATTATCAAACTAGGCTACGAAATGATTAAGGCCGGCGACGAAAGGAAAAAAGGAAACTCCATTAACCAACTGATTGGCGTCGGGATTATCATTTTTGCTTTGTATCTTCTCATTAAGTCTACCGTGGGATTTAATTTCATTCCTCAAGTTGACAAATCCGTGGGATACGGGATGTTATTTGTAATTGGCTTATTAACTTCCCTGCACTGCGTGGCGATGTGCGGCGGGATCAATTTGTCGCTATCGATAGAAGCCCCGCCAAGCGGGATCAATTTGTTTCAATCCACGGAGGCTCTGCCAAATGGAATCAATTCACCCCAATCCATAGCCGGCAAAGAAACTACCAATCGCTCCAAATTGGCTCAATTGGGACCTAGTTTATTGTATAATACCGGCCGGGTCATCTCTTATACCCTATTAGGCGGGATCGTCGGCGCTATCGGCTCTGTCATCAGTTTTTCAGGTACTGCTAAGGGAATCGTGGCAATTGCCGGTGGAATCTTCATGGTGATCATCGGTATTAATATGCTGGATATCTTCCCCTGGCTGCGGAAGATTAAAATTAATATGCCGAAGTTTTTCGGTAATAAAATTTATAACAACACCAGTAGGTGGGGGCCGTTTTATATTGGTTTACTCAATGGACTTATGCCCTGTGGACCGTTACAAACAATGCAGCTTTATGCTTTGGGAACCGGAAGTTTTTTGGCCGGAGCGACCTCGATGTTTTTGTTTAGTCTAGGGACTGTTCCATTGATGTTTAGCTTTGGGGCCATTGGTTCGTTTCTGAGCAGTAAATTTACCCATCGGATGGTAAAGGTGAGTGCGGTTTTAGTAATCGTACTGGGATTAACTATGGTTAGCCGGGGCTTAAGTTTATCAGGAGTTTCAATAGCGGCAGCTTCTCCCATATCCGGCAGTACTGGAAATGTAGCCAAAATCCAAGGCGGAGTCCAGGTGGTCACCACCACGATGGAATCGGGTAAGTATCAACCCTTTGTGGTCCAAAAAGGGATACCGGTTCGCTGGATTATAAAGGCAAAAGCCGAGGACTTGGATGGTTGTAATAACCCGGTAACCATTCCTCAATATAAAATTCAGAAAAAATTGGTCCCGGGTGATAATGTGGTTGAGTTTACTCCTGCAGAGGGAGGTACAATTACTTACACTTGTTGGATGGGCATGATTAGCAGCTATATTAAAGTGGTCCCGGATGTATCAAAGGTATCCGGGCAGGATTTGGCGAATAATTCAAATAATAGCCAACAAAGTAGCCTAAACTCAGGCGGTGGTTGCTGCGCGGCCAGCGCTAACGCTACTAAGTTCCGCGGTGGTAGAATACCAACCGATG
Source organism: Bacillota bacterium (assembly GCA_003501335.1). Taxonomy (GTDB): domain Bacteria; phylum Bacillota; class UBA4882; order UBA8346; family UBA8346; genus UBA8346. Next base: position 4,013 of record DNPQ01000193.1, on the reverse strand, counting down.
ATATTCAAATTGCCAAAATCGTTAATGGCGTTCAGGAAGTCAATATTAAGGTCAATGATCAAGGATTTTCACCGGCTGCGGTTGTACTTCAAAGGGGAGTAAAGGCTAAGATCAAATTTACTACTGAGAAACTTGACTCATGTAATTATCTGGTTGTTTTTCCGGAGTATCAGAGTCAGTTGGACTTGAGCCAGGGACAAGTCGAAACTCCGGCGATTCAAGTAACCCGGGATTTTACTTTCCAATGTGGAATGGGTATGCTGCATGGATATGTGAAGGTTGTAGATGATATCAGTAAAATTAACCTTAAAGCAATTAAGAACGAGATCGAAGCTTACCGGCCGGCTGGCGGCGGTGGTTGCTGCGGAGGTTGATCTATAATATGAGTAGCTTAAAAATTGAAGAAGTTTGGAGTCGTTTTTTTCACACTTCAGCCTTTACTCTTCACACTTTAAATATAAGGAGTAACTCCAATGGAGAAAAAAGAAGTTCTAAAAATAGCGGGAATGTCCTGTGCAGCTTGCGCCTTGAGAATCGAAAAAGGTCTGACGAAACTTCCCGGAGTCAATCGGGCTACAGTCAATTTCGCTACTGAAAGAGCCACCGTTGAGTATAACAGCGAGCAGGCTTCCAAGCAGATTTTTGAGAATACAGTCACCAAACTTGGTTATAGCGTAATCCAAGAAAATGTTGCCCAAAATAAGGTGACGCTCAAGATCACCGGTATGAGCTGTGCTGCGTGCGCCAGTAAAATTGAAAGAAAACTAAGCAAACTGGATGGGGTAACCAAAGCGGCTGTCAATCTGGCTACGGAGAAAGCCACTATTGAATTTGACAATGCCAAAATTAAGGTCCCCGAACTGATTACAACCATAGTTGCTTTGGGATATGGTGCCGAAAGCGAACAGGAATTGAGCGGGGACCGGGAAAAGGAGCAGCGTGAAAAGGAGATCAAAAGGCTTCGCCTGGAATTGATTATCGCGGCAATTTTAAGCGCCCCGCTCATCGGGGGGATGATCCTGAAGCTATTGGGTATTAATATTCCATTGCTGCATGATTGGCGTTTCCAAATCCTGTTGGCTACGCCAGTGCAGTTTGTAATTGGATATCGTTTTTATAAACATGCTTTTTATGCCTTACGCGCTAAAAGTCCTAATATGGACGTATTGATTGCCATGGGAACATCAGCAGCCTATGCATACAGCGTGTACAATGTTTTCTTTCAAAAGTCGATGCCCGGCAGCACGGGACCCGTCATGAAAGACCTCTATTTTGAAGCGTCGGCGACCATTATTACTTTAATTTTGTTGGGTAAATATTTCGAGGCGCTGGCCAAAGGAAAGACCTCGGAAGCTATTAAGAAACTAATGGGGCTGCGGGCTAAAACCGCCAAGGTCATTCGAAATGGCGTTGAAATGGATATCCCCATTGAGGAAGTGGGGATCGGAGAGGTCATTGTAGTCCGCCCCGGAGAAAAGATCCCGGTAGACGGCAGGATTGTTGAAGGGAATTCAGCGGTTGACGAATCAATGCTAACTGGAGAAAGCCTGCCGGTGGAAAAAAAAAGCGGAGATACCGTCATTGGAGCAACCATCAATAAATTCGGCGCTTTCAAGTTTGAAGCCACCAAAATCTGTAAAGACACTGTCCTATCGCAAATTGTCAAAATGGTCGAAGATGCCCAAGGTTCCAAGGCGCCTATCCAAAAGATTGCCGACAGGGTCGCTGGAGTTTTCGTTCCGATAGTGTTGGGGATTGCTGCTGTAACCTTCCTGGTTTGGACTTTTGGCGGTTATAACTTAAGAATGGGGATTGTAAGCGCAGTTGCGGTGCTGGTCATTGCATGCCCTTGTGCTTTGGGGCTGGCAACGCCGACCGCTATTATGGTCGGCACCGGCAAAGGGGCTGAGAACGGTATCTTAATTAAAAGCGGGGAACATCTTGAAAAAGCTTACAAGATCAATGCAGTCGTCCTGGATAAGACAGGAACCATCACTAAAGGAGAACCGGAAGTGACGGACATCATTTCACTGGGTCAGAGGGATTCTGCCGGATTATTACCCTTAGCGGCAATTTCGGAGAAGAAATCGGAGCATCCTTTGGGAGTGGCCATTTATAAGCATGGCCAACGGGAGCTGGGGGATATTCCAGATCCGGATCAATTCAACGCCATTCCCGGACAGGGGGTAGCCGCAGTGATCAAAAACGAGGAAGTTTTTATCGGTACCCGTAAACTGATGATCAGCAATGGTCTTGAAATATCGTCCACTGAGGTAACTGCGACCGAATTGGAGAATGCCGGTAAGACAGTGATGTTTATGGCTGTAAATGGCGAGTTGGCAGCATTAATTGCTGTGGCGGATGTGGTTAAAGAGTATTCTGCTGCCGCGATCGCTGAGTTACAAAAGTTAGGGATTGAAGTCTATATGCTGACCGGTGATAATCAAAGAACAGCAGGGGCTATTGCCCGGCAAGTTGGGATAACCCATGTATTGGCCGAAGTGTTGCCGGAGCATAAAGCGGAGGAGGTTGAGAAACTAAAAAAATCCGGTAAGGTTGTGGCCATGGTGGGGGACGGTATCAATGATGCGCCGGCTTTAGCGACAGCGGATATCGGGATGGCCATTGGAACCGGAACCGACGTAGCGATGGAAGCCGCTGACATCACTCTGATGCGAGGCGATTTGCGGGCGATTCCTACCGCTATCCGTTTGTCGAGACAGACCATGAATAAAATCAAGCAGAATTTATTCTGGGCTTTCTTTTATAACACGATTGGCATTCCCTTCGCCGCCCTTGGAATGTTGAATCCGATCATTGCCGGAGGAGCCATGGCTTTTAGTTCGGTTTCGGTCGTAAGTAATTCTTTAAGTTTAAAGAGGTTTAAAACCGAGTTGCATTTAAAATGAATTTATCAATCAAAATACACCTTGGTGTTAAAGACTAATTTGGATTCATTCATATTGATCGGGATAAGAAAGTTCATAACACTATTGGAAAGGAATGTATGTTGAAATGGCGAATACGGTTACAAAATTAAATGTTGAAGGAATGTCTTGCGAACATTGTGTAAAAAGCATCAAAAAAGCAGTGGGCGATTTGGCTGGGGTGAACAGTGTGGAAGTGGATTTAAAGGCGAAAACGGTAACGATTGATTATGATGCCCAGTCAGTCGATATTCCAATGATCAAAGATGCCATTGCAGATCAAGGTTATGAAGTCAAATAAATCCGTGATGGAGCTTTCCAATCCATAACATTGAACTTTGTAAGAAAAATACGCTATCGTTTTTTGACGAAAAGAAGTTGCCTACGTTTACTTTTGGGGCAGTCTCTTTTTTAGTAAGTATGACCTTGGGCAGTTTCATTCGCTTTGGGTTCTGGTCATTGGATGTTCGGGATTGGAACATTCACGGCGTTGCTGTATCAATAAAATGGGAATTATAAGGGATTTTCTTCAACTCGGTTGATATTTCATGATCTCCATAAATCGCCAAACGTATGGGGTCTGTTATCAACCAGGTAGGAAATTTCTTCATTCAAAGGAGTAATCAAATCGTCACCGGGTTTTGTCAAAATCTGTACATTTGTTGCAATAAAGACTTTTCAATGCCATCTACATCAATCGATACCCTACCCCCGGTTCCGTAATCAGGTGAATGGGTTGGGAAGGGCTCTTTTCGATTTTCCGGCGCAATTGTCCGATAAAGACCCGCAAGTAATGGGTTTCGTGTTCATAATTGGGGCCCCAGATCATTTTTAATAATTGGGTATTGGTAAAGACCCGCCCGGGACTGGAAGCCAAAGTTTTGATGAGATTATATTCGGTAGGTGTCAGTTTGATTGGGCATTTATCAACGGTTACAATTCGTTTGGCCCGATCAATGCAAAGATCGCCAAGAGCCAAAACAGGTTCTTCCGTTTCTTTGGAGGACCGACGCAATGCCACGCGAATTCGGGCCAAGAGCTCGCCCATTCCAAATGGTTTGGTCACATAGTCTTCCGCTCCGGCAT
>DNPQ01000357.1 GCA_003501335.1 Bacillota bacterium | reverse complement strand
ATTAAAGCTTAAAACAACCAAAATAGCGACCGCTTGTGTTACTCACTCTTTCTTATTGCCAGATATCTAAATTATACCATAAACCAATACCCAGCTTATTTTATCCCCAAAATCTTCTCAACAACCGCTCCCATTTCTTCTTTTTGGCACACTTCCCGATGGCGGACAGCCTTACCCGCTAATTCCGCTAAGCTTGCCGGAATCTTAAATCCGGCTTTTTTTTCTAGTTTTTCCAATAATAAAAATTCATTAACCCCCGTCACTTGTTCCCCAAGAGCCCCCAGTACACTAGAATTAAATTTAAAGGGACTAGCGGTCGAGGCAATGAGGACCGGCGTAAGGTCACCGCTTTCCTTGCGATACTGGTCATAAACTTCTATCCCTACCGCTGTATGCGGATCGATGATCGCCTGATCTTCTTGATACACTTTCCGAATTTGAGCTATAGTTTGAGCTTCCGAAGCATATCCCCCATAAAACTGCTGCTTAATTTTCTCTGCTGTCAATCCATTGACCTGATAGCAACCGCTGACTTTTAATTGGTTCATCCAATCTTTCACCCATTGGCTTTCGCCCTCCGAAAAATAATACAATAAGCGTTCCAGATTGCTGGATATTAAGATGTCCATGGAAGGCGAGATAGTAGTATAAAATTTGCGGTTCCGATCATAACAACCACTTTTGATAAAGTCAGTCAATACATTATTGGCATTGGAAGCGCAAATTAATTTATGGACGGGCAGCCCCATTCGCTTTGCAATGTATGCCGCCAAAATATTTCCAAAATTACCGGTTGGAACAGCTATGTTTACCTTATCTCCAGTTTGGATTGCCCCCTTCCGGCAAAGTAAACTATATCCGTAAAAATAATAAACGATCTGGGGCGCTAAACGGCCCCAATTAATCGAATTTGCGGAAGAAAAGGCCAGATTATTTTGAGATAATTTTTCGGCTAATCCCTGATCTCCGAAGATTTGTTTCACTCCACTCTGAGCATCGTCAAAATTTCCGTGTACTGAAACCACATGGGTATTATTTCCTTCTTGAGTGACCATTTGCAGCCGTTGGATTTCACTAACGCCCTGTTCCGGAAAAAATACTACTATCTGAGTTCCAGGTACATTTTTAAAACCTTCTAAAGCCGCCTTACCTGTATCCCCGGAGGTGGCAACCAATATAACGATTTCATTATGATCATTTACCAATTGACTTGCTTTCGTCATCAAATGGGGCAGTAGCTGCAAGGCTAAATCCTTAAACGCGCACGTCGGACCGTGCCAAAGATCTAATAAATATCGTTTACCGCTGAGTATACGGATAGGAGTGACTTCCGGATCATCAAATTTATCCGGATAGAAGTAAGCTGCACGTACCATTTTTTGAAGATCGGAAGAGTCATAATCGCTAAGAAAACGACTCAAGATTTGGGTCGCTAAATCATGATAATTATATCGAAACAGCACTTGCAATTCTTGGGGCGAATATTGAGGTATCTCCTGTGGAGTAAACAGTCCTCCATCCCCAGCGATACCAAGCCGAATCGCTTCTGATGCTTTTATAGCTTCTACTCCACCACGAGTACTTACATAATCCATTTGTATCATCACCTGATCCTTTATCTTCTGAAATGAGATGGTCTCATTTCAGAAGATAATCTCATTTCAGAAATACTCTCATTCCCTAAGATAGTCTCATTTTATAAGTTTATAAGATAGCCTCATTGCGTGAAAACCACATTTCATAAGATTATCTCATCAATGAACCCATTTTTCTCATCATTTCGCCTTGCTCATTATAGTATCATAACTTGAATATTTATCCTAGTCTTTTTTAGTTATGCAATTTTGAGATATATAAAAGCCGCTGGTGAAAGCGGCTTTTTCTTTATTGCCTATTACTTTTTCAAAGCAGCCCCGGTTGGTTTTGGTTCCGAACTATTATCAGAAGAGGAAGGAGAGGCCGTTTCTGAATTACCATCACTAGTCTCATTTTCGGAAGGTTCCAATTTTGAAAGATCAAACTCATCCGTGGCTCCAGTGATTCCCAACTCTAAACAATAGGGCAGCAAATTCATACGCAATTGTTTACTTTTTTTGTCAGTTCCCAAGGAATCAAAAAACTCGCTTAGCTTTTCACTTTCATCTTGATGAAAAGCTCCATCGGCAGCTAAATTTATAAATAGAATATCCTTGCCGTAATCATTAAAACAGCCATTGGAATCAGCATCCAAAATCATGAACTTATATAATTTTTCTTCATTTTTTACTAAGGCCTTGGTTTCTCCCTCTAAAAAGCTCGCACTAAAAGCGACCACTTCTACATGATGCTCATTTTTCTTGGATTCAGCCAATGTTGAAATAAAGAAATAAAGGCTTTTTTCATAGAGCTTGGTAGCCCCTTTATATGAAATACGGATCGCAACAGGTATCAACGAATCGGCCCGGAAGATAGTAAAACCGGATTTTTTCTGTTGTGACGTTTGAAAAGTTTTCACTGCTTCTTTGACCGTGATTTTATTATCCAGGTTCTGATCAATATATAAATTATCCCAATAGCCTATGGCATTTTTAGTAACCATAAACCAAACCTTTTTATCATTATTGCCTAAACGAAAGCTACCGAATTTCACGTCGGAAAGTTGCTCATAATCGATTCCCTCTATCTCCAAAAAATCCGGTTTCGAATCGGTCAGTTCGGCTACATTGCCGAGTATGGGAATCTCTCCTGTACCCAGATCAAACACAGTCAACGTTTTAAGCTTAAGCGGATAATCTCCTTCCATAGATGAAGGTAATTGCCTGCTGCAACCAGCTACTAAAACCATTAATCCGCTTAACATCAATATGAGAAATTTCCCCATCACGAACTCCCCATTTACTTAATTTACTTCAATTAATTTGTTTATTTACGGCAATAATTTATTTCATGTCAATGTAAGGTTATTCATAAATTGTCGCACCCTGAAGCAATTCTTGAAAGATTTGGCATGAATAATGCAAACTGGCCTCATTTTTATGGCGAATCCTAATTCCTTGGGTCACGTAAAAATTGCAGGAATTATTTTTTCGAATTTCATCAACCTCTACTTCAATAATAGCCAGACTTTGGTCGCTATCCATGGTTTCCTTCACTAAACGAACTCTTCCCTTTAAACTAACTGCGATATCGCCTTCATCCAGTATAGCGATAGTTACATCCCAATTTTCATTAATATTTTGCCATGTTTGATGAAATTTAGATATCGCAACTCGAAGATGTTTTGAGTCATGTACTGAAATAAAATGAAATGGAGCGGTATGCGGTCGACAATCCGCATCAATGGAGGCAATGATAACAGTGTTAATCCGCTTTTTAAACAATTCTATCAGCGTCGCATTAAGTTCTGTCCCTAGCAATAATGCCAAAATCTCCACCCCTCGTTTCATCAATTCACACCGGTTCCCCACAAAAACCTTATTTTGATGGAATTGTATCTATGAAAATTGAACAA
>DNPQ01000511.1 GCA_003501335.1 Bacillota bacterium | reverse complement strand
ACCTTTATAACCGGTATGTACTTAAATTATAGTGGAAGAATACATTTTTACGGATATCTGCGATGAAAAGAATGAATCAGGTAAGACCCTTTTCTCCTTCTTAAATTTTAGTAATGGGTCTTGAAAAAACTTGTTGATGATGGTATATTTTAATTGTGAAAACTGTTACAAATTCCGAAAGCTAAATGAGTCTTTTTTTTTTAAAATAGTTTGTAACAAAAATCACGAATTTTATTTGAATTATTTGTGAAATAATTCACAAAAGGAGGGAGGCCATGCATTCAATATCAGTGTGTGTCGGGAGCTCGTGTCATTTGAAGGGCGCATACGAGGTTATCAATGAATTTAAACAACTTATTGCTGAAAACTCACTTTCCGAACAAATTGAATTGAAGGCGTGCTTTTGTCTGGGACAGTGCCAGGCAGGAGTGAGTATGTTAGTAGATGGCCAGATTTATACTTCCATGAATAAAGAAAAGACGGCTGCATTTTTTCAGGAACATTTTTTGAAGAATTAAGCGAAGGATGGGGAATTTTTCGTCAATCTAAACGGATGGACTCGATTCGGCAAAGAATGAGCATAGGTCGGGAAATCGCTGGATCATAGGTTAATCTGGCAAATTATTACCTGATATCTATCGAAGCGATATTGCCGGATTTGTGATAAAGCAGTTTACTATATTGAAGTTGAAAACAAACCCATCGATTCATTCTCCGATATTACGAGTCAAAAAAGAGAGTGGGGCTATTAATGGGACTCATTTCAACCGTACAGGCCAGTTGCAGGGATTGCTATAAATGTGTGCGCAGTTGTCCGGTGAAGGCGATCCGCGTTATTAACGGTCATGCTGAGGTGGTGGAAGAACGTTGTATCGCAGATGGCCGTTGTGTCAGAGTTTGTCCCCAGAATGCCAAAAAAGTTGAAAGCAGCATTGATGGGGTGGAAAAGCTTCTTCATTCCGGGGCAAAAGTAGCGGTGAGTTTAGCACCTTCTTTCACCGGGGCGTTTCGGATGGAATATCCGGGACAGATTGTTTCGGCTTTAAAAAAGCTTGGTTTTGATTATGTTGGAGAAACTGCCGAGGGTGCAGCTTTAGTGGCCGAGGAACATCGGCGGTTGGTGGCCGCTGCTACAATCGGGAAACCGTTCATTACCAGCTGCTGCCCGGCGATTGTGAATTTACTGGAGATTTATTATCATGATGTTTTGCCATACTTAGCGCCTATTGTTTCGCCGATGACAGCTCATGGTAAAATCCTTAAAAAACGTTACGGGCCGGATACTAAAGTCGTATTTGCCGGGCCGTGTATCGCCAAAAAAGGGGAATCGCGGGGGAAAAGCGGGGAAGCAGCAATTGATGCCGTTTTAACATTTCAAGAACTTACCATGCTGTTGACCCAGGAAAATATTGATTTATCTCAATGTGAAAATATAAAATTTGACAGTCCGTCGGTTTCTCATTCAAGAACTTTCCCTTTACCGGGAGGACTGGCTAAATCGGCCGCTCTTAGTACGGATTTATTGGCTAAAGAGATTATTACCATTGACGGACTGGATGAAGTCATCGACTTTTTGGCTAAATTTCACGAAGTTAAAAATTCATTGCGGCTGATCGAGTTACTGGCTTGTAAGGGCGGATGTGTTACCGGCCCGGAGATGACTCATGTTGCAACGCAGTTTACCCGTCGTTATAGCGTGATTCAATTTGCCGAAGAACCTTCCTGGGCTATGGAACACTTGGCAGTCGGTGATTCCCTTAAAAATGAGGGCAGTCAAATTCGATCTTGTTCAGAGGAGCATTTGGAAATTAACCTTACTAATGATTATACGCCTAGAAGCGTTTATCACGCCGGAGTGTCGGAGGAACAAATCCGGGAGATTTTAGCACGCACCGGAAAACTGACTTCGGCTGATGAGTTAAATTGTGGAGCCTGCGGTTACAATTCATGCCGGGATAAGGCGTTGGCGGTTGCTGCCGGAATGGCCGAAGTCGATATGTGCATACCTTATATGCGGGCTCGGGCCGAATCTAAGGCCAATATCATCTGCCAGATGACGCCGAATGCGATTATTGTAGTCCGTAGCAATTTGGAAATTGTAGAAATCAATCCGGCTGCTGAAAATAAATTTTCTTGTGGACGCATGCGGGTGGTGGGCCAACAACTGGCTACCATCATGGATCCAAAGCATTTTGAGGAGGCGCTGCGTTCTAAAAAATTAGTAACCGGCGAGGTAACTTTTCCTGATTATGGCATGGTGGCTTGGCAAGGAATTTTCTATGTTGAAAAAAATGATGTCATTATTGGAATTTTTGTTGATATCACGGAAGAGAAAAAACAACGGGAGCGATTTTCCCGGGTAACCGACGAAACCCTTGCAAAGGCTCAAGAGGTTATCAACAAACAAATGAAAGTGGCGCAAGAGATAGCCGGACTTCTAGGCGAGACCACCGCTGAAACCAAAGTGCAATTAACGAAGCTGATGCATTTGATAAAGAATGAGGAGCGAAAGGGGGATTTATAATGTTTATTGATACGGGCTGGTCAAGTCTCCCTAAATTTGGTGAAGAACTATGCGGCGACAATGTTGAGGTGGTAAAAACCGACGATTCGGTCGTCGCAGTATTGGCGGATGGCCTTGGTAGCGGTGTTAAAGCCAATATTTTATCCAAAATGACTGTCAAAATCATTGCCACGATGCTAGAGAAGGGCGCTACCCTTGAGGAAGTAGTTGAAACAATCGGCGATACTTTGCCGATTTGTCAGATCAGGCATGTGGCCTATTCGACTTTCACGATTATTCAAGCCAAAAAAAATGGTGAGATTTATATCGTTGAATTCGACAATCCGTCCACTTTTTTTCTCCATGGCGGGCAAGTTGCGGCCGTTCCTTTCCGGGAGACCGAGATATTTGGTAAAAAGATTAAAGAAACCCGTTTTCAGGCAGCGATGGGAGATATTTTAGTGGCAGTTTCGGATGGAATCATTCATGCCGGCATTGGGGGAGTCCTCAATCTTGGTTGGCAATGGGAAAATGTAGCCGACTATTTGCAAAGAATGCCGAAACCGATCTTAAACGCTAAGAGCGTGTCCAAAAGACTGCTCTCGGTTAGTGATGAATTGTATGCTGGGCATCCGGGCGATGATGCCACGGTTATGGTTCTGCAAATACGGGACCCCAGGACCGTTACTATTGCCGTAGGGCCGCCTAAATCGAAAGAAGACGATCAAATTCTCATTGAAAAGTTACAGGCTGAGAATGGCAAAAAAGTTATTTGCGGCGGAACCACCGGTACAATTGTAGCCCGTTATTTTCAACAAGAAATCTCGGTTGATATCCGGGAAATGGATTCCGAAGTACCGCCTATCGGGGTTCTGCCGGGAATTGATTTGGTGACCGAAGGAATTATCACATTAAGCAAGACATTGGAATATTTGGAAAAAAGCCATCTCTCAGGTGATATACCTGCCAAACACAATGGAGCGGCCGATTTAACTAAAATATTGTTAGAAAGCGACGAAATTCGGTTTTTAGTAGGACGGGCGATTAATCCGGCTCATCAAAATCCTGATTTACCATTAAACTTGGGGTTGAAGCTACAGGTGGTAACCGAAATTTCCAATATACTTGCGCAAATTGGAAAACAGGTGACCATTCAATATCTTTGAAAAAATTCGTTGAGCGGATATGAGTTTCGTTATCATTGGATAAATCTTTGTAACTGCTTTTGAGCGCATTGGAGTCGAATTTCAAATTTGAAAGACGATAATCACCTTGATAAACATTGAAAGAATGATGGACTCTGATTTTTAGAAACTCATGAGTTATAGTTACAAGTTTATATAAATTGCAGTATATGACAAATGGAAGGGGAATGTTAAATGGCAGCAGTTGAAGCAGTTAAAAGAGAAGGAGATTCAATGGTGCCGCGACGTAAATTTGAGAAAGTCAACGAGATCATCAGTCGTTACGGTAAGTTGCAATCGGCGCTAATCCCTATCCTTCAGGAAGTCCAGGGCGAATACCGATATTTACCTGAAGAGATATTGACTTATATTGCGACCGTAATGGATTTATCTCCTGCGACCGTCTATGGGGTAGCCACCTTTTATGCCCAGTTTTCACTGGAGGCAAAGGGAAAGTATGTCATTAAGATGTGTGACGGGACCGCATGTCATGTCCGCGGGTCGGAATCTGTTAAAAATACTATCCAGAAGCGGCTTGGACTGGCTAGTGGCAAACAAACAACTCCGGATATGCGTTTCACTTTAGAAACGGTGTCTTGTTTGGGTGCTTGCGGATTAGCGCCGGTTGTGATGATTAATGATCAGATATATGGCCAGATGACTCCAGATGCCATTAATATCATCATTGATAAGATTTTAGCGGAAGAAGGTGTTAAGTAATGATTGAATCTACTAAGCAATTAGAGGTTTTACGCGACAAGTGGAGCAAAGGATATAAAAATGAAAAATGCCGGATCCTGATTTGTGCTGGTACGGGATGTGTTGCGAACGGTTCTTTGAAAATTTATGAAGCCCTAAAAAAGGCGATTGAAGCAAAAGGCGATTTCGTATCGGTGGAGATGATGCTGGAAGATGGCTGCGCAGGTACTACGGTCGTTACGAGTGGTTGCCATGGTTTTTGTGAAAAGGGGCCACTTGTCAGAATCGAACCTTCCGGCGTTCTTTATACTAAAGTGAAAGAAGAAGATGTCCCTGAAATCATCGATGCATTAACTTCCGGGAAGGAACCTGTTGAACGCTTACTGTATCATGATCCGGCCACCGGAAAAGCTTTTGCGGAAGAAATGAGTATTCCGTTTTACAAGCATCAAAAGCGTAATACCTTAGAGCATTGTGGTGCTATCGATCCGGAGGAGGTCCGTGAATATATCGCCAAGGGTGGCTATGATGCTTTGGCAAAAGTCATTACCGGGATGAAACCGGAAGAAGTTTGTCAGGAAATGATTCGTTCGGGTCTGCGTGGCCGGGGCGGTGGAGGATTCCCGACTGGCCGGAAATGGGATTTGACACGTATTGCTACAGGTACCAAAAAATATATTATTTGTAACGGTGATGAAGGGGATCCGGGCGCATTTATGGATCGGAGCGTTATGGAAGGCGATCCCTTTAAGGTAATCGAAGGAATGGCTATTGCTGCTTTTGCAGTTGGGGCTGATGAAGGATATATTTATGTACGGGCTGAGTATCCGCTGGCAGTAAAACGCCTGAAACTGGCTGCTGAATCGGCACGCAAGAACGGGCTTTTAGGTCAGAATATATTGGGAACAGGCTTTAATTTTGATCTTCATATCAAAGAAGGAGCCGGAGCTTTTGTTTGCGGTGAAGAAACTGCGTTGATGGCGTCCATTGAAGGACAACGGGGTATGCCGCGTCCGAAGCCACCGTTTCCGGCGAATGCCGGTCTTTGGGGTAAACCTACTTTAATTAATAATGTGGAAACTTATGCCAATGTTGCGCCGATTATTACACGAGGCGCCAGCTGGTTTACTAGCTTTGGAACCGAGAAGAGCCCGGGGACAAAAACTTTTGCCTTAACCGGTAAAGTGGCTAATACGGGGCTTATTGAAGTACCGATGGGAATCACTTTGCGAGACATCGTCTTTACAATCGGCGGCGGTATCCGTAACGGCAAAAAATTTAAAGCGGCCCAAATTGGTGGACCATCCGGCGGTTATCTTACCGAGCAACATTTGGATTTAAAGCTGGACTTTGATTCCCTAAGTTCCATTGGCGCTATGGTTGGTTCCGGCGGACTGGTGGTTATGGATGAAGATAATTGCATGGTGGAAATGGCTCGCTTTTTTATGAACTTTATCCAGAACGAGTCCTGTGGTAAGTGTGTTCCCTGTCGGGAAGGCACGAAACGTTTATTGGAGATTTTGGAACGGGCAGTCCATGCCGAAGGGAAAATGGAAGATATCGATACGCTCGAAGATTTGGCCCAGGTTATTAAGGACGCTTCCTTGTGCGGCTTGGGTAAAACTGCGCCGAATCCGGTTTTATCGATGCTGAAATATTTTAAGGATGAATTTATCGCCCATGTAAGAGATAAGAAATGTCCGACGAAAGAATGTAAAGCTTTTGCCGGATACAGTATCGATCCGCAGCTTTGCAAGGGATGCAGCAAGTGCAGTAAGGTTTGCCCGGTCAAGGCAATTAGCGGAGAAATTAAGAAACCATTTGTCATTGATGGCGGAAAATGCATTAAATGCGGCGCTTGTATGAATACTTGCCCATTTAAAGCGATTAAGGAGGGGTAAGAATATGGATAATACTGTAATCATCGATAATCAAGTCGTAGAAATTGACGGCGCCAAAACTTTATTGGAGTTAATCCGGCGGACCGGTATTGATATTCCGACATTTTGTTACAATTCCGAACTTAGTATCTACGGAGCTTGCCGGATGTGTGTGGTTGAACAGGAAGGTCGGGGTATTATGGCCTCATGTTCAACGCCTCCGGCACCGGGCATGAAAATTTTTACCAATAGCCCGCGGGTTCAGAGAATTCGTCGGACAGTGCTGGAATTGTTACTAGCCAATCATGACCGGGATTGTACCACTTGCGAAAAGAACGGCCATTGCAAATTGCAGGAATTGGCCAACCGATACGGAGTCCGGAAAGTCCGCTTTGGCGAACGGGATCTGAAACTGCCGATTGATGATGCCGGGACTTCCATCGTTAGAAATCCCAATAAGTGCATTCTCTGCGGCGACTGTGTCCGGACTTGTTCCGAAGTGCAGGGTATCGGGATCCTGGACTTTGTCAACCGCGGTTCTAAAGTCCAGGTTACCCCGGCTTTTGGTAAGTCCATGTCTGAAGTTGATTGTGTGAATTGCGGTCAGTGCAGCGCAGTTTGTCCTACGGGTGCCTTAACAGTCAAATCAGAAATTAACAAAGCCTGGGATGCTATTAATCAAGAAGATAAATTGGTTATTGTCCAAGTAGCACCGGCTGTGCGTGTCGCTCTCGGAGAAGAATTCGGTCTCCCGGCTGGTGAGATTGTAACCGGTAAAATGGTAGCTGCATTAAAACGGCTTGGCTTTGATAAGGTTTTTGATACCACCATTGGGGCTGACTTGACGATTATGGAAGAAGCCAACGAGTTCATCGAGAGGTTTAAAAAAGGCGAACGATTGCCTCAGTTTACCTCGTGCTGCCCAGCATGGGTTAAATATGCCGAATATAATGAACCAGGACTTTTAAACAATTTGTCTTCCTGCAAGTCCCCACAACAAATGTTCGGAGCCATGGTAAAACGTTATTGGGCCAAAGAACTTGGCAAAGATCCGAAAGATATTTATTCGGTTTCGATAATGCCTTGCACAGCCAAGAAATTTGAGCGGACCCGGCCTGAATTCAGTCAAAATGGAGTCCCTGATGTTGATTTGGTTTTGACTACTCAGGAATTAGCCCAAATGATTCGTGAATCCGGTCTCGTTTTTGACAGTATTGAAACAGAGTCTTTTGATACGCCTTTCGGGTTTGGTACTGGGGCTGGAGTTATCTTTGGAACCACCGGTGGTGTGGCGGAAGCCTCTTTGCGTGCCGCTTATGAAGCCATTACTGGTGAAGAACTTGAACAGGTAAACTTTGAGGCAGTCCGGGGCTTTAAAGGCTTAAAAGAATATAGCGTAACTTTAAAGGGAAATGAGATTAAAGTCGCTGTAGTCCATGGCTTGGCTAATGCTAAGAATCTTTTGGCAAAACTTAAATCGGGCGAAGCAAAGTATGACTTGATTGAAGTCATGGCTTGCCCTGGTGGATGCATCGGCGGAGCCGGTCAACCGATTGCGGCTACAACGGACATTAAAAAGGCTAGATCCAAAGGGCTTTATAACGCGGATAAGCTTTCTCAGATCCGGAAATCCCAGGATAACCCAGTTGTAGCCAAGTTTTATGATAAATGGCTTGAAAAGCCGAATAGTGAAGAAGCTCATCACAGCTTACACACCGAATATTCCAGCCGTGCCAGAATCAGCGGTGAGGATATCGAAATTTTAAAGAGTGAACAAGCCAATATGGTTGATATTGCTGTTTGTGTAGGCACTTGTTGCTATCTTAACGGTTCTTATGATACTCTTAAGGAATTTACAAAGCAAGCCGATCAAGCCGGTGTGAAAGATAAGGTCAATCTTCATGCAACATTTTGCTTGGAAGGGTGCACCCAAAGCCCATCCATCCGGATTAATGAAGAAGTGATCGAGGGGGTTTCGGCGGATAAAGTAAGCCAGGTATTCAAGTCCAAAGTACTCGATAAGTTAGGAAAATAAGGGTAAAATTTCGGTACGCCAGCAATTTGAGACCAGGAGTCAGAAGTCAGGGTTAGGCCTGGGAACAGCCAACTACGATATCTGGACGATACCTTAGGTATAGACAGAATTGAGACGGCTTTTTCCGGGAAATCTTCGGATTTCCGGCTCCTTTTTTTTACAGATCGATTCCAGTCGTCTTTCCAGAAAGAAGAGATTTTATTTATTTTAAAAGCAGGTGATGGCTTTGAACGGTCCAGCGATTCGTGTCCCCAAATTTACTTTAACGCGTTTACCCTACTATTACCGGTTTGTTTGTGATTGTGATGAACGCGGATTGAAATTTGTTTCATCCGAAGAAATTTCCCAAGGGGTCCAGGTCAATGCGGTTCAAATCCGTAGAGATCTGATGCTTTTTGACGCGCTGGGCACTCCGGGAGTCGGCTATAGTGTTGGAGAATTAAGAGGCAAATTGGAAGAAATCTTGGGGCTAAATAATGTGAATGAAGCCGTACTGATCGGAGTCGGAAGGTTAGGAAGGGCAATTCTTGATTACCCGGGTTTCAAACGTTATGGTCTCAGTATTGTGGCCTTATTTGATAATGCTCCGGAGATTATTGGGGAAAAAATAGGAACAAAGGAAATTTTTCCAGTCACTGAATTGGAACATATTGTGGCCCGTTTGCATATCAAGGTTGGGATCATTACGGTGTCGGCTTCCGGTGCGCAGTCAGTGGCCGATATATTGATAAGTTCGGGTATTAAGGCAATCTGGAATTTTGCCCAGGTTTATATCCGGGTTCCCCGGGAGATCGTGGTACGCAATGAAGATCTAGCAGCAGGTCTGGCCACATTATTTCATCATTTGTCGGAAACTGGGACTGAAACTAAAGTCGCTTCGGATCCTCCTCTTTCGACGCAGTTGTAAATGAGCTCTTATATCAACGTAATCTCGGAAAGCTCCTCCATTGGTTTTCTTCAGTGAATAGCCAACTTTCTTTTTAAGTAGGATGGATCTTAAATGAATCAGAACTGATAGTGCTTTATTTGAATTACTTCAGACTTTGTAAAAAATTTCACAAATCATCTTTACAAAAGGTAAAACTTACGGTACAATAAAATTAATTAGATGAGTTATTTTTTTAACAAACATTGTTAAAAAAATAACAAATAAAATAAGATTCTGAGGAATGAGGATGAGCAGAATACTTGTTACGCAAAGTAATATGGCTATACCACAGGAAATTCCGGAGACAATCATTGAAAGGTTGGCGGTATATCAACGTTATCTTACCGAATTGGTTCATGAAGAAATCGAAAGGATTTCTTCAATTGAGCTGGCGGCAAAGATGGGGACTACTGCTTCTCAGATTCGGAAGGATCTAAACTGGTTTGGCTCTTTTGGATTACAAGGTTATGGTTATCGCGTTTCTGAACTCTTATATCAACTTAATCAAATTTTGGGTTTAAAGAATGAAACGACAATGGTTTTGATCGGAGGTGGCAATCTGGGGCATGCTTTGATGAATTATCCGGGTTTTCAAGTCCGGCATTTTGTAATCAAGGCTGTTTTTGACAACAATCCAGCTCTCATTGATAGAAATATGAACGGATTGATAATCAATTCGATGTCCCTTCTCCCGGCTTATCTTCAGGAAAACCCGACCCGGATCGGTATTATCACTCCATCAATGATTGAGGCTCAAAAAGTGGCTGATCTTTTAGTGGATGGTGGAATTCAAGGCATATGGAACTTTGCCCCTTTAAAAATCAAAGTACCACCGCATATCACAGTCGAGTATGTACATATTATTGAAAGCTTGATGATTTTATCCTATAAATGTAAATCGAAAACACATCAAAATCGAGAAAATGGAGGTTAAAAAGATGGAAAAGAAAGAATTG